>JANTFU010000349.1 GCA_024763295.1 Anaerolineales bacterium | reverse complement strand
TCACTCGAAAAGGTTGCCGCCATCCCTTTAAGATTGTGAGCAATGCGTGAAAGTGATGCAGCATCGTTGGCTTTTAAGGCGGCTTGCATCTCTGCAACCCGAACGGGTAAATGTTCGATAAAATCTCTTGCCATCTCATCGAAAAAGACGCGGTCATCGCCGAAGCGGGGTAAGGCATCTGCTATATTCACCGGGGGAATATCATTCGCGGGCAACCCAGCCTCGGGCTGAGGGCGTTCCGGCAATTTTTCTGTCAGCGAAGCTTGGTCGGCAACATTTTCGATATTGATAAAAGACGGAATATGTTTTGCATCCGGGTCATCTTCGAGACTGCCCCAACGCTCAATGGCAGTAAAAAGCGAGTTTTTGTTGAGCGGTTTCGAGAGATAATCATCCATCCCGGCGCTGAGGCAACGCTCGCGGTCGCCTTGCATGGCGTGCGCAGTTAGCGCGATGATGGGCGTGTGGGTTTTGCCAGCCTCCCATGCACGAATGCGCCGCGAGGCTTCAAATCCGTCCATC
The DNA here is from genome assembly GCA_024763295.1 of Anaerolineales bacterium. Taxonomy (GTDB): domain Bacteria; phylum Chloroflexota; class Anaerolineae; order Anaerolineales; family Villigracilaceae; genus Desulfolinea. The sequence continues at coordinate 1,988 of JANTFU010000349.1, read as the reverse complement.
ACCGGCATTTGGACGTCCATCAAAATCAGATGATAGGGGCGGCGCTTCAGCTTGTTGAGTGCCTCCTGCCCGTTCTCAACCACATCGACTTTATGCCCAACTTTTTCCAACAGGGCAACGGCAACTTTTTGATTGACGGCATTATCTTCAGCAAGCAAGATATGGAGCTGTTTTTTATGCTGTTTCTCATTGATGGTATGACGCGTGACCAAACGCCCGCCATGCGATGGCTGCTTTTTCTTCTCATTTATAATGGTCACGAGCGCTTCAAAAAGCATGCGCTGCTTAATTGGTTTGAGTAAGTAGCCCGCACAGCCCAATTCTTCAAGGCGTTTGGCGTCGCCGCGTTTGCCCATCGAGGTGAGTACGACCACACTAAGGTCTTTGGTGCGCGGGTCGCTAAAAATGGCGCGGGCGGTTTGTTCGCCGTCCATATTGGGCATTTGCATATCAAGCAAAACCATATCGTATTCCGCTTTTGAGCGGCGTGCAATTTTGAGCGCTTCAAGTCCTTGCCTGCCGTCCGGTACTGAAGTCGCGCTTGCCCCAAAGCCTTCCACCATGCGGCTTAAAATCATGCGATTCGTGGCATTATCATCAATAATCAGGATGTTGATGCCTTTCAGATCGACGACCTGAAGTTCCGCTTCGCTCTCCGTTTGGGCTTGTTTGCTGAACTCAATCGTAAAGTGGAAGTTTGAGCCTTTTCCGTATTCGCTTTCGACAATAATCTTGCCGCCCATCGCATCAATCAGATGCTGGGAGATCGCCAACCCCAAACCGGTACCGCCAAATTTGCGCGTGGTGGAACCGTCTGCTTGGATAAAGCGTTCAAAAATGGCATTCAAACGTTCTTTTTTAATGCCGATGCCTGTATCGATCACCGAAAATTTGACGCTTACTTTTTCGTCGTCTTCTTCAACCAAATCGGTGCGCAAAACCACTTCGCCCCGCTCGGTGAATTTAATCGCATTCCCCGCTAAGTTGATGAGTACCTGTCGCAAACGGCTGGGATCACCAATCAATTTGGTGGGCAATTCGGGCGGCACCATCGCTGCCAGTTCCAAGCCTTTCTCTTCAGCACGACGGGCGAGAGTGTAGGCGACGCTTTCGATGGTCGTACGCAGATCGAAGTTGATCATTTCGAGTTCAAGTTTCTTGGCTTCGATCTTCGAATAATCCAAAATATCGTTCAGCAAGGTCAATAATGCTTCGGCACTTTCGAGCGCAATGGTCACATATTCGGTTTGTTCTTCGTTCAAGTGCGTGTCGAGAGCGATATCCAACATGCCAATCACCCCGTTCATTGGCGTGCGGATTTCGTGGCTCATATTGGCAAGGAATTCGCTTTTAGCGCGATTGGCTTCTTCAGCGGCTTTTCTGGCTTGCACCAATGTTGAAATATTGTGGTAAATTGCCAATGCCCCTGCCCGCTCTTGCCCAACAAAAATGGGAACGCCAAAAACTTCCACGTCCACGAGCGAGCCGTCTTTACGTCTACGCTTGGTAAGCATTTCAACCCGCGTGTTCATCGCGGACTGGGTTAATGCGACGGCTTCTTCTCTGGTCTCTTCGGTAGAAACCAAATCGTCAATATCTTTGCCTATAATCTCGGTGCAATGATAGCCAAACAAGGTTTCAAAAGCGGGGTTGCAATGCAAAATGCGCTGGTCGTTATCAAGCATCACCACTGCGGCGGGGCTATTTTCAATTAGTGCCTGAAAATATTTTGACTGTCTTTCGCTTTCTTTTTGGGCTTTCTCTTTTTCTCTGATCTCTTTTCGTAGTTCGTTGGTGCGGTTGACAACTCTTTCTTCAAGGCTCTGGTTGATATGGTCTAAGGCTTCTTCACGCGTGCCAATCATTCTGAAAAGCAAGGCTAAAACCAGCGGTGAAGTATCAACGACAAAAAGCAGCGGGTTCTCCAAATGAATGTTGAGTAGGTCAAATTCCGCGATGGGCATCTTTTGAAAAAGCAGAATAAAAAG
>JANTFU010000348.1 GCA_024763295.1 Anaerolineales bacterium | reverse complement strand
CGCCCGTGATAGCGGCTTATGACGGGTATCTCAGCAGGTTGCCGAATTGGACATCCTCCGTTATCATGCGCATTCCCAGCGACCCGCTTAACCCCGGACGGCAGATTTGGCTCTACTACACCCACATGGCAGACGCAGATGGTAACGACTTCATCGACGATGCCTTCCCGCGCGGTACGAGCGAAGTTTTCGTCAAAGCCGGTACGCTGCTGGGGTATCAGGGCAACTATTCGGGCGACCCGTTCAACCCCACCGGTGTGCATCTCCACTTTTCCATCGTCAAAGATGAGAATGGTTCTTTTATGAACGAATTGGAGATCGAAAACACCTATGATCCCTCGCCCTATCTCGGCATGAATTTGAACGCCAAAACGAATCCGGATAGCATTCCAACGTGTAATAATTAATTGTAGGGCAGACCTATGTGTCTGCCCCGTGTTTGCCTTTTATGATAAAGGCGGGCGGGAATACCCCGCCCCTACCCAACAGGAAAATTATGAACTTCAAAGATAAAACAGTCCTCATCACCGGCGCGGGACGTGGCTATGGGCGAGAACTCGCCAAAGCCTTCGCCAAAGCCGGCGCGCGCCTCGCCCTCAACGATATTTCCCCCCTCACGCTCGACAGACTCGCCGCAGAAATCGATGCCTTAGGCGGTGAAGCCAAAACCTACGTTCAGGATATTGCCAAAAAAGTGCCCGTACAGGGCTTGGTGTTGAAAGTCGAAGATGATTTTGGCAAAATTGACATTCTCATCAATTACTCTGCTGTTGAGCCGAAGAAATCCGTGTTGGAGATCGACGAGTGGGATTGGCAGCGCACGCTGATGGTTAACTTGTCGGGCGCGTTCCTAATGACGCAAGCCGTAGGGCGCACCATGCAGCAAAGCGGCGGAGGCGTGATTGTGAATCTTGTCCCGCTACAAGGGCGGGATGCGGAAAGTGGCAAAGCGGCGTATGTTGCCAGTATGATGGGGGTGGTCGGTTTCACGCCTCAGGCGGCGCGCGAACTCGGCGCATCCAATGTGCGGGTGCACGCCGTCGGCACGGGCATCGGTGAGCTGCAAAACGCCGTCAAAGAAATCCCATCCGATTTTAATGAAGCGGTTTTATTTTTATGTAATGAAGAAAACGCTCATCTAAATGGGCAGATTGTAAATATTTAGCAAGTCTCTGAGCGGAGGCTTTTGCGAAGCAAAAGACGCAGTCGAAGGGCGGTGTTTGCAAGAACCGCTCTTCGTCTACGGACATCACTTCGTTCTGCCCTCCGCTCAGAGACTGCAACATAAAGGAGAAAAAATGAACTATCGTTATCTTGGCAAATCCGGTTTGCAGGTTTCCGAGCTTTCCTTCGGCGCGTGGGTCACCTTTGGCACACAAATCGGCGAAGATGTGGCGCACGATATGATGCAAGCTGCCCTCGATGCGGGTGTCAACTTTTTCGATAACGCCGAAGCCTATGCCGGTGGTGACGCAGAGACCATGATGGGCAGCGTCATCAAAAAAGCGGGCTGGAAACGCTCCGACCTCGTCATCTCGACCAAAATTTTCTGGGGTGGCGAAGGCGTCAATGATCGTGGACTTTCGCGCAAGCACATCATCGAAGGCGCAAATGCCGCCCTCGCCCGTCTGCAAATGGATTATGTGGATTTGATTTTTGCGCACCGTCCCGACATCCACACCCCCATCGAAGAAACCGTGCGCGCTTTCAATTATTTGCTGGATCAGGGCAAAGCCTTTTATTGGGGAACCAGCGAATGGAGCGCCGCACAGATCGCGGAAGCGCACGGCGTCGCCCGTGAATTAGGCTTGGTACCGCCATTGATGGAACAGCCCCAGTACCACATGTTCCACCGCCAACGCTTCGAAGTCGAGTATGCTCACCTTTACGAAGAGTTCGGCATGGGCACCACAATTTGGTCTCCCCTAGCGAGCGGCTTGCTGACCGGCAAATATAATAAAGGTATGCCCGAAGGGACGCGCGCGACCCTTGAAGGCTACGAATGGCTCAAATCCCGCTTTGAAGATGAAGAAGCCCGCGACCGAATTGCCAAAGTCGGCAAATTGATGGATATAGCGGACGAAATCGGCTGCACAATGGCGCAGCTTGCCCTTGCGTGGACGCTGAAGAATCCCAACGTCAGCACCACCATTACGGGGGCATCGCGCGTAGAACAGGTTGTCGAAAACATGAAAGCCATCGACTACGTTGAAAAACTAACCCCCGAGGTGATGGCACGCATCGAAGAGATTTTGGATAACAAACCCCAATTCCCGACTGATTTCCGCTAAACCACAGTGCCCCAAACCTAAAAGAAAAGCGCCAAGCTCTTGCTTGGCGCTTTTCAGATTGCATTGATTTTCACGGATTTTGAACACATTTTTCTGTGAAATCCGTGAAATCTGTGGCAAAAAACAACTCGCTGGACTTATCCGAAACTCAGGTTATTAAGTACCTGAGCAAAAGTTTTCTTGCATTCGTAATGCGACATTTATCGCTTTTTAGGGGTAGGCGACATAAATGTCGCGCTA
>JANTFU010000347.1 GCA_024763295.1 Anaerolineales bacterium | reverse complement strand
AAAGGCTTTGCGGTCACATTGTTCTTGGGTGTGCTTATCTCCCTCTTCTCCGCCCTCTATATCACCAAAACGCTCCTCGCAGTTGCGCTTGACAAGCTCAAGATCGAAGACAACGAGCGCTGGTTCGGAATTTAAAGGAGCAGATCATGAATTTTCTTGGTAAACGTTACCTTTTCTTCGCAATTTCTGCGATCGTCATTCTGCCGGGCTTGATCATTCTTGCCACCGGCGGATTACCTCTCTCCATCGACTTCACCGGCGGCAGTCTGCTCGAAGTAACCTTTAGCGGCACACCGCCCACCACTGAAGAAGTTTTAGCCGTCTATGACGAAGCGAATGTAAAAGACGCCACCGCTCAAACCACCGACAGCGGCAATGTCATCATTCGCTCCGAATTCCTAGACAACGAAAAACGCGACGCCCTGCTGACCGCTATGAACAACGCCTTTGGCGAAACCACCGTGCAACGCTTCGACAGCGTTGGTCCTAGCATCGGCGAGCAAGTCACATCGCGTGCAGCAATGGCTGTTACTGTTTCTTCGTTGCTGGTCGTACTCTACATCGCTTGGTCATTCCGCGGCGTCAAAGGCGCCTACCGCTATGGCATCTCGGCTGTCCTTGCCATGATCCACGACGTAGCCCTGATTTTCAGTATCTCGGCTGTGGGCGGCTTGCTCTTTGGTTGGGAAATCGATTCACTCTTCCTAACCGCGCTGCTGACCGTGATTGGCTTCTCAATGCAAGACTCCATCGTCGTCTTCGACCGCATCCGCGAAAACTCAAGCACCCTGCGCCGCCTTGACTACGAAACCCTCGTCAATCACTCCATCGTCCAGACCTTGCAGCGCTCCATCAACACCCAGTTGATGACCGTCGAATTTCTCCTGCTGGCGCTCGCCTTCTTCGGTGGCGTCACTTTGCAACAGTTCGTCGTCGTCCTGCTGGTCGGGCTGATGAGCGGTACTTACTCATCCATCTTCATCGCCGCCCCGGTGCTCGTCGTCTGGGAGCAGAAAGAATGGAAAACCTGGTTTAGAAAGAAAGCTACCGCCTAGAAATAACCGAAAGTACAGTAAAATAGCACATCGTACGATGTGCTATTTTTTTATTTAATCTAGCCTTGCATTGCACTTGAAAAGTGCGTTGCAAGGCGGGTCTTACAAGAAACACATGCAACGCACATACACTATTCACACTAAAGGATATAAAGATGAAACGAACCTTGTTCTGGCTTTTAGCTTTTACTCTTATCATCAGCAGTTGTGCCGCTCCTGACACGGAAGCAAGCGAAGCGCCCGCCCTTCCGCCTGCTACCACCACCCAAACGGATGCCCAACCGACAGAAATTCCCGCCACCGCTCTGCCCGAACCAACGATCGCGCCGACGGAAACCGCCATCCCAGCCCCTCTTTGGGCACCCCAGCTTGGGGACAGTTTCCAACTTCAATTCACGGGCGAGCCGATCAACACATCCATTGCTGCCGATATTTACGATCTTGACCTCTTCGATACCGATCCCGCACTCATCGAATCCCTACACGCGGAAGGCAAAAAGGTAATTTGCTATATCTCGGTAGGCAGTTGGGAAGATTGGCGTCCGGATGCGGGCGATTTTCCCGCCGAAGTGATCGGCAATGACTACGATGGTTGGGAAGGTGAAAAGTGGCTCGATATTCGTCAGATTGACATCCTTGCGCCAATTATGGAAGCACGCCTCGACTCGTGTGCCGCCAAAGGCTTCGATGGTGTGGAGCCGGATAACATCAACCTGCATTGGAACGATACCGGCTTTGAGATCAGCTATGCGGATCAGCTTGCCTATAATCTTTGGCTGGCAGAGGCAGCCCACGCACGCGGACTGGCGATCGGCATGAAGAATAACGAAGACCAAGCCGCCGATTTAGTGGATCATTTTGATTGGGTCATCACAGAAAGCTGCTTTGTAGATGAATGGTGCCAGGAGTTGCTGCCCTTTATTGACGCAGGCAAACCCGTTTTCGCCATTGAATACACCGACCAGATCGGCTATGAAGATTTTATGCAGTCCATTTGCCAGCCCGCTGCTGATTTACAAGTTTATGCCTTGTTGAAGAACCGCGATTTGGATGAGTATATTGCGACTTGCCCACAGAATGAATAAAACGCTAACGCTCATCACTGAACTCGACAAACCCAAAAGCGTCTATCGCCGCAGCGCTATCAGCGAATAACCCGCGAAATGAATAACTGCATCTTTTGCAAAATTATTGACAGACAAACCCCAGCCAGCTTCGTTTACGAAGATCGTTGGACTTTAGCATTCATGAATCAGCGCCAAGCAAACAAAGGTCATGTGCTTGTCGTCCCGAAAAAACATATCGCAACAATTTTCGATCTTCCGCAAACATACTTGTATCCTTTAATCTCAAACGTCGCTAAAATCAGCAAAGCTGTTCAAAATCAATGTCGATCTGAAGGCATTAATATTTGGCAATCAAATGGTGCAGTAGCAGGACAAGAAATTTTTCATGTCCACTTTCACATTCTGCCGCGTTATGCCGAT
>JANTFU010000346.1 GCA_024763295.1 Anaerolineales bacterium | reverse complement strand
ATCCCAAAGCCCAATTGGCGCACGAAGGCTTTTACTCGCTCTTTGTGCATAATTTCCTTGCCAGCTATGGCACCAACACGCAAAATCTCCCGCCCTATATGGCGCAGGGATTGAATTAGGAGAAAAAAAATGAAAATTCTCATCACCGGTGGCACGGGATTAATCGGACGTGCGCTGATTGACGCCCTGTTGGCGGATGGACACGCAATCAGCGTCCTGACGCGCAACCCCGAAAAAGCACGGAACGTCCTCCCGTCCGGCGTGATACCGTACAAATGGGACGCTGCCACACCCGAAGGTTGGTCGCACCTAATCCCCGAAAGCGACGCAGTCATCAATCTCGCTGGGCAGAGCATTGCAGGAGAAAGCCTGCCCGCCATTCTGACCCAAAAGTGGACGCCCGAAGTCAAAAAACGCATCCAGCAAAGCCGCGTGAACGCAGGGAATGCGCTCGTGGCAGCGATCGAATCTTCGTCGGTGAAGCCGCCGGTTTTTATTCAGGCTTCTGCGGTGGGCTACTACGGTCCCGGTGGCGATGCGGAACTGCCCGAAGCCGCCCCGGCAGGGAAAGATTTCCTCGCCGAGACTTGCCAACTCTGGGAAGATTCGACCGCCAAACTCGACGTGCTGGGCGTGCGCCGTGTCATCATCCGTACCGGGTTGATACTTGCGTCCACGGGCGGCATTTTGCCGATGCTTTTACTGCCCTTCAAACTTTTCGCGGGCGGCACGCTCGGCAGCGGCAAACAGTTTGTGCCGTGGATCCATATCGACGATGAAGTGAATGCCATTCGTTTCCTGCTCACGAACGAAGATGCGCGTGGCGCCTACAACCTGACAGCACCGAATCCGCTCACGCAGCGGGAGCAAGCCAAAGTCATCGGGCGTTTGCTGCGCCGTCCGAGTTTTATCCCCGTTCCGGGATTTGCATTGAAATTAGCTTTAGGAGAAAAATCCACATTAATTCTGGATGGTCAGCGCGCCATTCCTCAAAAATTACAATTTGAAGGTTTTGAATTCAAGTTTGATGAATTTGAATCTGCGTTATCTGATTTGTTGTAAGGGAGAGATATGAAAACTACTGCCACACGAAATACAATTTTTAGCAGCCTTGCAGTGTCGTTTGCATTGACATTGGTCATCTGGCTCACGGCAGGCAATCTTGCCAGTCGTTTTGATGTAGTGAACGAAAAATATTTTGCCTTCTTTTATCCTTGGCAAACACATAGCCCAACCACGATGGCTTATGTGACGGCTTGGGTGGGATACGCTTTGCATAATATTTTGGTTTGGGGATTAATTTTCGCCGCTAAACGGGAGTCGCCCAAATATCAAGAAGGCTTTCGCTGGTTCAACTGGGCGATGCTGGGCGTGAACGGGTTGTTTTATGTCTTGCACTGGGCGCAAACACAGCTTTGGTATGACGGGTTAGCGATTGCCGTCCCTGAAGTGACTTCACAAGGGTCAGTGGTCTTGATGTTGGTGCTGGTTCTAATTCTTGAGACACCACGTCGGGGCTTGATTTTGGGGAAGAAAATCAAGTTTCAGAAGCGCTTTATGCAGATTGTGCGTGAGTATCATGGCTATATTATCTCTTGGGGCATTATCTATACATTCTGGTATCACCCAATGGAGAACACCTTTGGACATTTGGCGGGCTTTTACTATATCTTCCTGCTCTTAGCACAGTCGACTTTGATCTTCAATCGCACGCATCTCAATAAATATTGGACTTTTACGTTGGAAGCCCTTGTCCTTATCCATGGAACGACGGTTGCCATCTATCAGCAAAACGGGATTTGGCCCATGTTCTTCTTTGGTTTTGGGGCGATGATTATTTTGACGCAAATGTACGGTATTGGTCTGAAAACTTGGGGAAGACGTTTACTGGCGGTTGCTTTTGTGATTGGCACACTGCTTTTTTATGGTTGGAACGGCAACTGGGTGGGATTGAACGAAGTCATTCGTATCCCTTTCATTGAATTTGGCTTGGTCGGCGTTCTTTATCTGCTTTACCTGGGGATTAACGGATTGCTTTCCCGCTTTCGCCCCAAGACGATTTCTCCTGCACAAACAGGGGACTAGGAGTATAGGAAATGATTGGCATTTTGACAGATAGCACGGCAGATTTGCCGACTGAAATGATTGAACGTCACGGCATCGAAGTTGCGCCGCTTTTTATCAATATGGGCAGCGAACGCTTCAGCGATGGTGTGGATTTAACCAAAGATGAGTTCTACCGCCGCCTGCCGGAGTATGACCCCGCCCCTAGCACGGCAGCCCCCGGTGCCGAGCTTTTCAAGCGTGGCTATGAAAAACTAGTTGAGCGTGGCGCCACGCAGATTTTATCCATGCATATTTCGGAATCCCTGAGTGCGACGGTCAACTCCGCGCGTATGGCGGCGGATGAATTTACGAAAGTGCCCGTTACGGTGCTGGATTCGAGCCAGCTGAGTTTGGGATTGGGTTTTCTCACCGCTCGTGCTGCTGAAATGGCACAAGCTGGCGAAACGATGAAATCTATTCTGGACGAACTTTACAAGCTCATGCCGCGCACCTATGTTTT
>JANTFU010000345.1 GCA_024763295.1 Anaerolineales bacterium | reverse complement strand
CGGTGCCATAGTAGCGCATCTCAAAGCCTTCGATCCATATCCAGTTTTGGTTTCTGATTTTGATCGCTTGATTCAAAAAGGGAATTTGCCAAGTGTGGTTTGCAGGGTCTGTGCGGCTGCGGATATAGAGCTTGAGCGTATCTGTGTCAAGATACCAGCCCTCGCCGCCATAATCGTTGCGGATTTTGCCCAAGCCATCGTATTGAAAATAACGCTCGCCATCGCGCACAATGTAGGCAACATAATCATTGAGTTGCTTGCTCCACAGCCCTTCTCGCCCTTGTGCTGACCAAACATCGCCCGAAACGGTGCGTGAACCGTCTAAAATCACGTTTTCTCCGGCGGCTTTGAGTTGAATCCAGTTGTTGGGACTACCGGAATTGGTGAAATCCAGCTCTTCGTGGTAAACCCCGTCTGCGACTAAAATTTGCGTGCCGGGCGTGGCTACGTCGATGGCATCTTGAATGCGCGAAAAGGGTTTACCGACCGAGCCATCGCCGCCTTGTAACGCCCAACTATTGACGTATAAAACCCGCGTCGGCGTAAAAGATAACGCCAGCGGTTGGGTGGTTGTTATGCCGCTAATTTCATCGTCGCCGCTGCGCACCAGCACCTCGTAGGTGGTGGCAGGTAAAAGCTCAAAAAGACTGCCGACCAGCGAGCCGTCATCAATGCGCACAAGCGGATGCCCACGCCGCCACTCGCTTTGTCCGCTTTGACGATAGAAAAGGTCGGCGCTGATGGGCAACTTTCCCCCCCCCACAATCACGCCGACGGTTTCAATATTGGCGTAAAGAAAAAGGTCTCTGAGCGGCGTTTGTGGCGCAGCCGCGCGGGACGGCGTTGCGGGGATGCTAAACAGGATGAGCAGGATGATGATCAGACGTGGGAATTTCATTCGGCTATTATACGGCGTATTCGGAACGAACTTGTGTAGAACTTGCCCTCGTTAACGGGATAATTTTTCTCTGCGCCCCGTACTTTTTTTCCGGCAACCAACTCTCCATCACGCGTGATGCGTTTGTTCGGATTCCAAATAATCCAAAATTTGACTTACTTTATCCAATATGATAAACTCCCGTTACAATTCAACAGCCCCAAAACGGCAACTCTTATCCAGAGAAGCGGAGGGACCCGGCCCTACGATGCTTCGGCAACCTGTTCAAATGTTCAAGGTGCCAATTCCGGCAGTGAAATTTCTGGAAGATGAGAGGGCAGCCGAGCATTTTTTTGCGAACATGCCCTTTCAAGACGACCTGAAGGGGCATTATCTATTAAACGAGGTGCAAAATGAGTTTTACTTTTATGAATGCGGAAAGCCTGATGTTCACGTCTGAATCTGTGACAGAGGGGCATCCTGACAAAATGTGCGATCAAATCAGCGATGCTGTGCTGGACGCCTGCTTAGAGCAAGACCCGATGTCGCGCGTGGCATGTGAAACCGCGATTAAGACCGGTTATGTGATGCTTCTGGGTGAAATTACCACCAAAGCCTACGTCGATTTTGATAAATTGGTGCGCGATGTGGTCATTGATATTGGCTATGATCGTGGCAAAAAAGGTTTTGACGGGCATACCTGCGGTGTTCTCTCCGCCGTCGCCAGCCAAAGCTCGGATATTGCGATGGGCGTCGACAAAGCGCTCGAAGCCAAATCCGGTGAAATGACCGAAGCCGAAATCGAAGCGGTCGGTGCCGGCGACCAAGGGATGATGTTTGGCTTTGCCTGTAATGAAACCCCAACCCTGATGCCGATGCCGATTTATTTGGCACACAAGTTGACCCTGCGCCTGAGCGAAGTGCGCAAAAATGGCACGCTCGAATGGCTGCGCCCTGACGGGAAGAGTCAGGTAACAATCGAGTACTCCAAAGGCAAACCGAAGCGCGTCGATACTGTTTTGATTTCTACGCAACACGCTCCTGATATTTCGCAGGAAGATATCCGAGCTGCGATTATTGAGCATGTGATTAACCCCGTACTGCCCGCAGATATGGTCGATGACAATCTGAAGATTTTTGTCAATCCGACTGGGCGTTTTGTGATCGGTGGTCCGATGGGTGATGCAGGTGTGACCGGACGTAAGATTATCGTTGATACCTACGGCGGGATGGGACGGCACGGTGGCGGTGCTTTCTCCGGCAAAGATGCCACTAAAGTTGACCGCTCTGCCGCTTACGCCGCCCGCTGGGCTGCCAAAAACGTCGTTGCTGCCGGTTTGGCAGAACGCTGTGAAATTCAGGTTGCTTACGCGATTGGTGTAGCGCACCCGCTTTCTGTCAATGTTGAGACCTTCGGCACTGGCGCGATTGCTGATGAGAAAATCGCTGCCTTGGTGACCGAACACTTCGATCTGCGCCCCGGCGCCATTATCCGCGACCTTGACCTGCGCAAACCGATTTTCCGCAAGACGGCTGCCTATGGTCACTTCGGACGTGAAGACTACGAATTCCCGTGGGAACGCACGAATAAAGCCGAAGCCCTGAAAGCTGCGGCTGGGCTGTAAGAGTAATCTAACCCCCAAGTGTTTTCAAAACACTTGGGGGCTTTTTTATACAATTTTTGCTTGCCCCATCTTGCCCGCT
>JANTFU010000344.1 GCA_024763295.1 Anaerolineales bacterium | reverse complement strand
GAACCAGAAAAGCAGGATTACGTCATACCAGACGGGCGCTTCGCCAAAACCCTCGCTCAAGTGCTGAAAATCGGTGATCAAATAGGGCGCATTCGGGAAAAACGCCAGCCACATTAGCGCAAAAAGCGGCACGATCAGGTAAAGCAGCGCCCGCTTCCATGAAAGCATATAAGCGATGTACGCCATGACGAGCGGAATCCATGCCAGAAAAAGATTCCAGAGCATATGCGTGTAACGACTGCTGTCGCTGTATGCGACGCGCGCGCCAACCAGCATCACGCTGGCAACAGACGAAGCTGCCATCAGCACGAAAACAGTGATCTTGTAACGGTGGCGCAGGAAAGTTTGAGAGAGTTTTTTGAACATAATTGTGGGATGTGCGTTGCACCGTAGGTGCATTGCACTTCGGATTGGTGAATCAACCCGTTCTGCAACGCACTTTACAAGTGCAATGCAGAACTAGCTTTTCAGAAAATCAAGGATGATGGGATTAACCTGATCCGCATCTTCGTAGTGGGGGATATGCCCGCTGTTTTGGATTGTCTCGAAGCGCACGCCGGGCAGGCTTGCTACCACCTTAGCGGCTTGGTCGTAGGGGACGGTTTGGTCGTCCCGACCCCAAACGAGCAGCTTGGGTATCTCCAACTCGCCGACTTTGCGATAAGTTGGCAAAGCGTTGCGCAGCGCGTCGTTGCGGATGGTCATCAGGATGGCGCGTCCAAAGCCCTGATAATCGAGTTGGGGGGCATAGCGTTTGGTGAAATAGGCAATCAACTCTTCGTCATAGAAATCTGCCGCAATCCCTTTGATGAGGCTTTGCTTTCCAAATAATCCCATCATTAATTCGCCCAGCAGTGGAATTTCCATCAGTTTTAGCGTTAGCGAGCGCGGAATTTCATCTCCACCCGCCGGATCGAAGAGCGCTAACTTTTTGACGCGCTCAGGATGTTGCGCTGTGAAGGTCGCTGTGATTGGTCCGCCCATTGACAAGCCGAAGAGATTGATCGGCTCAGTGATATTGAGCGCGTTCAGCAGGTCATGTAATTGCGCGGCAAAGAAATCGAGATTGTATTTCGCTTTTGGTCGGTCAGAATAGCCGCGCCCAAAAAGATCGTAGCGTAAGACGCGATAGCCGTTCTCCGTCAAAAAGCGGAAGGTTGGCTCCCAAATGAACATCGGCACCGAAAAACCATGCACGAGCACAACGGTCTCGATAGCGGTTGGATTGCTGATTTCGTAATGCGTATATCCAGAAGGGAGCAAAACAAAATCGCCCTCCACATTTTCGCGGAGGGCATTGTCGATAACTTTTTTTTCGTGAATATAGGGGAATGACATGAGGATGAAACGTAAAACGTAAAACGTGATGATTTTGCAAACTCACGTTTCACGCTTCACGTTTTAGTTGTTAAATTTTGCCTAAGCCGCGTAACACGCGTTCAGGAGTTAAGGGGAATTCATCAAACCAAACGCCCGTTGCATCGTGAACGGCAGCCGTGATGGCGGGAGCGGTTGGGACGGTCATCATCTCGCCGACGCCGCGTGCGCCCCAGGGACCATTCGGATCGCCATATTCGACAATCACAGTCTTAAAGTTGACGGGGATATCCAGCACGGTTGGTACGAGATAGGTCGAGAGTTCGGACGTTTGTACATATCCGCCCTCGTGGACGAAGTTTTCCATGAGCGTATGTCCGATCATTTGCAACGTGCCACCTTCAACCTGTCCTTCGACCTGCTGCGGATTAATTGCTTTGCCCAAATCGGATGTCGAAATCATATTCAAAATGCGGATATGACCGGTTTCGGTATCTACTTCTAGGTCAGCAACTTGGGCGCAATGCCCGTAAGCCACGTTGGGCGTCGATTTGCCCGTTTCGGGGTCATAGGGCGTGGTCTTTGGCGCGAGATATTTATATTCGGCAATCGCGGGACGTTCTTCAGCGTCCCATTTTTGGCGAGCGCGTTCGCCCGCGCCTTTGACGGCATTCAGCGCCATAAAGGTCATGCGTGATGCCGATGAACTGCCGGAGTCGCCCGGAATGTCACTGTCTTGCCCAACAAACTCGACTTGCTCGAAGTCTGCGCCTGTCGCTTCAGCAGCGGCTTGCATGATAACCGTATGCGTCCCTTGCCCGACATCTGCCGCCCCGTGATGCACGACCACTTTTTCGATCTCTGCATCGCCATGAATTTCGACTTTTGCCCAGGAATTTTCCTGATACCCAAACGAGAAGCCGGTATTTTTGAAACCGCAAGCGAACCCGACCCCGCGCTTGATATGCGGACGTGATTCATCTGCCGCCGGTTTGCGGGTGAGCCGCCACTCGCCATCCACGTGTTCCCAGTAGGATTCTTCGGCGCAATGCTCTACGACTTTATCAATCGTCGCCTTGCCGGTTAGCGGTGTCTGGACAGACATCAACGAACCCTCGTGCAAGATATTGCGTGCGCGAAATTCAACGGGGTCCATGTCGAGGGCTTCGGCAAGTTTGTTGATCATTGTTTCTGCCGCAAATGCTCCTTGCGGCGCACCAAATCCGCGCACGGCGGCGGTTGGGATGTGGTTCGTGTAAGCGGAGTAAGTATCCACTTTAACGTGCGGAATCTCGTAGGGACCGCTAACCATCAGGGTGGCGTTAGCGAG
>JANTFU010000343.1 GCA_024763295.1 Anaerolineales bacterium | reverse complement strand
TGAGTAGGTTGAGCGGAGCGAAAAGCGTATCGAAACCACAAATCTTGGCGGTTTTTGCCAACTTGTTGGTTTCGATACGGCGAAAAGCATCGCCTACACTTCGACAAGCTCAGTAGCCACTCAACCAACGAACGGTTCTACTAAAAAATGTCATGTAGTTAGAATTTTAACACTGATTTCATCTGCTCTAACTTCTTGAATCTAGCAATTCTCAATATGAATTGGATTGATTCTGTCGGATATGATTTTTTTCACAACAATGGGCTTCGGGCGGGGCTAAAGCCGCCTACTCATGGCGTGGAAGCCCTTTCAGGGCTAAAGATTTCAGTCCCGAAGGGACTTTGGCAGGGCTTCCAGCCCGCACCGAGGCTGATTTTCAAGATTAAATGTAACTTTCTCCGTGTTCTCTGTGCGCTCTGTGGTGAGTTTTTAAGATTTGTCAGTCAACCAAGGCAGGCGACATAAATGTCGCGCTACGTTTTACTAGATTACTCTTTCTCTCAATTCCTTACCTTCGGCTTCAAGGGATGTCTATTTCATCTCCGGCAACTGGTACATCTCCCAAATTGACAACCTGACGACGCAAATCACGAATCATATCCTTCAATTCAATCATCCGAATTTCGCGTCCGGCTGTCAAGTCAACAAAGTCTTGCAACTCTTCAGTACGCTTCTGGACATGCTTTTCAAGGTCATTGGCATTGGCGATCACACGCTCGTGTAATTGGGCATTTGCTAACGCCTGTGCAATTTGTGTGGCAAAAGACTTGGCTAAATTGGCATCTTTAGCGGTATAAGCATTGGTGCTACCGTGATCAAAAGAGAGGTACCCAACCAATTCTCCGTGCGCGACCAAGCTGATCCCCATCCAAGAGCGAAAGATGCTATTTTCAGAATCAGGACTTTCCCAAAGGATAAAATCGGGGTCTGCCAAAACATCGTTAATCATTAAGACCCCTTTTTGCGGGTCGATCTTCCGCATAAGGGTTTGATCCAAAGCAATTGTTTGTCCAACAAATTTTTCTGCCCTGCCAACTGCCTTCATCAGATGCACATAATCATCCTCTTTTATTAGAAAAACAGCCACACTTTCAGAAGGGATCACTTGTGCCACTTGCTCTAAAACCGTATCCATCAATTCATCCAGCGAAAGGCTCGCAGACAGCGTGCGGCTGATGGTGTTCACAATCTCGAGATGATGAGCATATTGTGCCAATTCTTCCTGCGCCTTAACCAAAGCCGTAATATCACGTCCCAAAATCACCAAAGCCTCACGCTCACGCTTTGCTGAAAAGAGCGGCACCCGGATAAGATCATAAACCTGCTGACTGCCATTCGGCAAAGGGAAAGTTGCATTCTCGCGCACTAATCTGCCTGCCTGCCACGCCGCTTCATCACGCCTGCCTAAATCCATCAGCGTATCATGATGAAAATCGCTCAGTTCAGCAAGTTCTGCATTTGTTTTGCCATAAATATCCACTCCCTCGATGCCAAACAGCTTTAGCACGGCTTCATTGGCTGCCTGCCAACGCCCTGCACCATCTTTGAAACCAATCATATCCGGCGCAGCATTAATCAAATTGCGCAGACGCGCTTCGCTTTTTTCCACACGCTGCTCCGCAAGCGTACGTTCGGTCACGTCCTGAATAGTGCCAATCATCGTGACCACATTTCCATCAGCATCGTAATTCAACACCCCCAAACCGTGCACCCAACGTGTTTCTTGCGTGGGCTGATGAATAATCCGATAAAGCTTGTCAAAAGATTCGCCCCGGTTAAGCACATTTTCAGTTAAATACTGTCGCATCATTTCACGATCTTGGGGGTGAATCAAATTGAGCCAACCTTCCACAGAGCGCTCATAATTTTGGTCAATGCCAAAAATATCATCCAGCACGGCATTACTTGTCCAAAGGTCGGAGGCGATAAAAAAGCGATAAGATCCCAGCCTTGCTACACGCTGAGCCTCCAACAGGAAAGAACGACTCTCTTGCAAGGCTTCTTCTGCCATCTTGCGTTCAGCAATTTCATAAGAAAGATCGGCGATCTGCGAAACGACATCGACATCCTGCTGGGTATATGCTGTGGGCTTGTTACCGACCCCTAAGATGGCGACCACTTGATTGGCACGAAGAATAGGGACCACCAACTCACGGACTAAAGGCGCGTGCCCTTCGGGCAAGCCCTTACGATTTTCAAGCGTAGCATAATCATTATGAATAGTAGGCACTTGGGTGCGAATACAATCTCCCCAGATTCCGGCTTGCTCTACAGGATAATGCGGAACAAGATTTGGCACTTTGCAGTAACTTTCTATCGTTTTGGTCGACCATTGTTGCAACGAAACATCTTGCTGGTTTTCGTCCACAAAATGATAAAAGCCGATCTCGCTGCCGCTCAAGGCTTCCGCTTCGTCAATCGTTTTGCGCAACAGGTCTGCCAAATCGCTTTCGACTGAATATTCCGCCAACGCTGCATGGACGCGCATCACCTTTTGAGTGAGCATTATTTCGGTGATATCGTTCATCACCACGACTGAACAATCATTGAGCGGTACCATGTCAAATTCCACGAGGCGTTTCTCGCCGTCTTTCCGGCGAATTTCCCAAGTTTGGGTAGCAAAACTTTCGCCGCTTGCCTTAACTTCAGCG
>JANTFU010000342.1 GCA_024763295.1 Anaerolineales bacterium | reverse complement strand
CATTATACTCAAAAACTAAATAACGCAAACCGCCAGTGGTATACTCCGCCAATCGAACGAATAAGGAGCAGGTAGCATGATCGTTGTTTCGGATTTTAATGGCACACTTTCACACGGCTCGCCCGTGCTTGGTCTGGTCGATTGGGTCGGTGAGAATCAGAGCAAATTTCGTAGAAATCTCTATATGGCGAAGATCGCCCCATCGTGGTTTTTGGCGAAACGTGGGCTGATTGATTGGAATAAGTGGGTGATGGATTTGTTCATCTCCTGTATGCCGATGCTGAAAAATGCCACCCCCGAACTTTTTGAAGACGTGATCGCTTACACGATGGAGCATCAACTCTGGCGCAAACGCCGTCTGGATATGATCGAGCGCATCCGTGGGCATGTGCAGCAGGGCGATGATGTCTACATCGCTACGGGCATGTGGCAGCCGACGGTCGCTCACTTCGCTGCGCATATCGGCGCAAAGGGCTTGGGGACGGAAATCAAGTTTGAAAACGGACGCATGTCCCTGACGGAGCCGATCGCTCACGGGCAGGCAAAAGCCGATAAAATCAAAAAACGTCTCGGTGTGGAGCGTGTCGACGTGGCGTATGGCGACACATCGGCGGATATCCCGATGCTGGAGATGGCGGAGCGTCCCGTTGCTGTTTATCCCGACGAGACGCTCAAATCCGTGGCGCTGGCGCGTGGCTGGGAGATATTCGGCGATCGGGTGGATGATTGATGAGTCAGCTCCTGAGCGGAGGGCTTTGCGAAGCAAAGCGTGCAGTCGAAGGACGGCGTTCTTTGGTTACACCGCTCTTCGACTACGCATCTCTCTATCGTTCGATGCTCCGCTCAGAGACTGAATTATTTCCATGAACAAGAAACTTCTCATCTTTTTACTGGTTTCTCTTTCCCTAGCTATTTACTTCGGCATCACACTGCGTAAACCTGCTGAAGCGACACTCCCCTCTGCCAGCTTGGTCGCTGACCTGAGCGAGGGCGGTGACTTCGTCCGTGCGGATGCGCCCCGTGAATGGGATTTCCCTGCCGATATGGGCGCGCACCCTGACTTTCAAACTGAGTGGTGGTATTACACGGGTAATCTCGAAACCGCCGATGGTCAGCATTTTGGCTATCAGTTGACTTTCTTCCGGCGTGCTTTGGTTGCCGCCGATGAGCGCACGGAACGGAATTCTGCGTGGGGCGCGGATCAAATTTATATGGCGCATTTTGCCATCAGCGACGTGGACGCCGAGCGGCACGAAGCCTTTGAGCGTTTTTCGCGTGGCTCAGCGGGTTTGGCTGGAGTTGAGTCTGCGCCCTATCAGGTTTGGCTGGAAGATTGGCAGGTCGAGGAAATCGGCGAGAATCAATATCGGCTGGTGGCACAGCAGGGCGATTTTGCGCTCGATTTGGTTTTGAATGACGTGAAGGGCATCATTCTGCAAGGGGATGAAGGTTACAGCCAAAAAGGGGCAGATGCGGGCAATGCTTCGTATTATTACAGCCAAACACGGATGCAGACGAGCGGCACAGTCCGCACCGAGCGCGGCAATTTCGATGTGAATGGCTTGAGTTGGAAAGATCACGAGTTCAGCACGAGCGCTCTCTCCGAGGGGCAGGTCGGCTGGGATTGGTTCTCGCTGCAACTTGATGACGGCAGCGAGCTGATGTTTTTCCAAATTCGGCGCGCGGATGGCAGCATCGACCCGTTTTCGAGCGGGACATATATCGACTCGAACGGCGGCACCACCCATCTTGAGCGGAAGCAATTTGACATTCAGGTGCGAAGCGAATGGGAAAGTCCGCAGTCGGGTGGGGTGTATCCCTCCGCGTGGACGGTCAGTATCCCCGACTTAAATCTGGAACTCGATATTGAGCCGTATTTCAATGCGCAAGAGATGGATGTCTCGTATTTCTATTGGGAAGGCGCGGTGCAGGTCAGCGGTTCGTTGACGGGCAGCGGTTATGTCGAGATGACGGGCTATGCCGGCTCGATGGAAGGGGAGTTTTAGAAGGATGAGAATTTGCGAGGCAGCTTCATCGCCGAAGCAATCTCTTTGAGTGTGAGACCGCTTCGTCGCAAGTGCGCGCTCCTCGCGGATTCATCTTTGATTTGGGGACACCGTTTATAATACGTCCATTCTCTCGAAGGAACACGCGATGAAAAAACAGATTATTGCCTATTACAGCACTTACTGGATTTTGGGCGCGGTGGTTGCCTCGCTGGGACCGACGCTGCCCGCGCTGGCGGAAAACGTCGGTGTGACGGTTGCGGCGATCAGCATTTTGTTTACAACACGCTCTTTTGGCTATCTAACCGGCTCTGTGCTGGGCGGCTGGCTGTATGACCGTTTTCAGGGACATCGTGTTTTGAGCGGGCTGCTCATGATTGCGGCATTGGCATTAGCGAGTGTGCCGAGTGTCAACGCAATGGTGTTACTTTCGGTGATTTTCTTTCTCGTTGGCGCGGCGCAGGGCGGTATGGATGTCGGTTCAAATACCCTGCTTGTGCGCGCTAATCCGCCTAAAGTTGCTGCTGCGCTCAACGGGCTTTTCTTTTTTGCGGGGTTGGGCAGTTTTCTCGTGCCAATTTATCTTGGCAGGGTTTCGCTGGCTTGGGGCTATTACGGGATGGCGCTGGCGCTCATTCCCATCATTGCTT
>JANTFU010000341.1 GCA_024763295.1 Anaerolineales bacterium | reverse complement strand
GGGTTTGCTTGGCGATTTCCGCGAGTTGGACGGTGGATGTGTGGTTGATGGCATGATAGTTTTGCCAAAATTCATCTTTTTTCTCGAAACCCGCTTGCGAATAGACCTCGTGGATGAGAATATCCGCGCCTTGGGCGTATTTCAGGATATTCTTGCAGGGCATCGTGTCGCCGGAGATGACGATCACTTTGTCGGGGGTGGTGAAGCGGAAGCCGAAAGCGTTATGCCAGGTGCCGTGTTTGACGAGGAAGGCTTCGACTTTGACGAGTTCGTCTTCGTAGATGAGACCTTCGTCAATTTCGTGGGCGTTGACGCGCCAGCCCTGATTGTTGGCGGGTTCCAGCCCGTAGAGGCGATAATGGATGTCGTCTTCGTAGGCTTTCAGGATGTGTTCGGTCATCTTTTGTGTGCCTTCGGGACCGTAAACTTCGAGCGGTGTGTCGCGTTCCATCACCCACGGGGTTAGGATCAGGTCGGGGTAGCCGACGGTGTGATCGGAGTGCAGGTGGGTTAGGAAGGCGGTTTTAAGATTCTGTGCTTCGAGGGCGGGGTACGCGCCGCCATAGCGCGGGGTCAGGCACGCAGCCTGGCGAACGAGACCAGCCCCAAAGTCGACGAGATACGGTTTTTCATCCACAAGAATAATTAGCGATGCGCCGAGATGTTCGGGGTCGGGATTCGGCGTCCCTGTCCCCAGAAAGATGATTTTTGTGTGTGAGTTATTCATTGTGTTTTCCTGTTAATGAATTTGTATGTTGAATAGATGCCGCTTTATGATACACTCGTTTTACTCTGCCTTTTGAAAGGAAAATTGATATGGTAATTTTATGGCGTTGGCTTTGGCAGCGTGCGGCAAAGCATACTCTCAACTTATTTGGCTGGAGCTTGGTGGCAGATTTACCACCTGTGCAAAAATATCTGCTCATTGGGGCGCACCACACGTCAAACTGGGATTTCCCGCTGGTATTGTTAATGATGGCAGCGTTGGGTTTACGCCTACATTGGGTTGGTAAGGATTCACTTTTTAAGAGTCCGCAAGGATGGCTTATGCGTTGGTTGGGCGGCATTCCGGTTGAGCGTGGCGCAAAGAAGAATTTTGTTGGGCAAATTGTTGATTTGTACAATGAGCGCAAGGAGATCGTCATCACGATTGCGCCCGAAGGGACGCGCAGCCCGGTTGACCATTGGAAGACGGGTTTTTATCATATTGCTGTGGGTGCAAAAGTCCCCATTGCACTGGGCTATCTGGACTATGGCACGAAAACCTGTGGCGTAGGGGGGTATTTTTATCCTACGGGCGACATAGAGTCTGATTTGAAGAAGTTACAACACTTTTATGCTGATAAAAAAGGGAAATTTTTACACCAGCAGGGAAATATACGCTTTTTACCCAAAAATAAAGCGTAGAAGAAAGGATGCGAATGAAAGCACGCGAAAAAAAGCCCTTTTGGCAAAAAGCAGCTCGTTGGGTTTTGAAACTCTTTGGTTGGCAATTGATAGATAAAGCGCCGACTAAGCGAAAATATGTCTTGGTTGGGGCACATCATACCTCTAATTGGGATTGGGCGATTGGTTTTTTGATGATGTCCGGTTTGGGACTTAAGCCCCGCTGGATTGCTAAAGATTCGCTATTCAAGGGCGCTGCGGGTCCGCTTATGCGTTGGTTGGGCGGCATTCCGGTTGCGCGTGGTGCGCGAACTAATTTTGTTGGGCAAATCGCCGAAATTTATGAAAATAGCCGCGAGCTAGTGATTGCAATTGCGCCCGAAGGTACACGCAAATATGTCGACCACTGGAAGACGGGGTTTTATCACATCGCCAGATCGGCGCAGGTTTCCGTTGCAATGGGATTTTTAGACTACAAGAATAAAATCTGTGGCATTGGCGGACACTTTTTCCCCTCTGATGATATTCATGTCGATATGGAAATCTTGCGTGAGTTTTACGCGGGGGTGGTAGCAAAGTTCCCTGAAAACCAAGGCTTGGTACAACTCTCGCCCAAGTACGCCAATTAAAGTAAAAGCCCCTCATCCGAGGGGCTTTTTTTAGCGCAATTTTTCGCGTAACTCCTGCGTAGATGGCTCAATCAACACGCCGCCATCGGGGAAGATGATTGTCGGCACAACACGCGCACCGTTATTCACATCCATCACAAAGGCTTTGCCTTGCTCGTCGTCATCAACGTCTACTTCGATGTAGGGGACATTGTTTTTATCAAGAAATTTTTTTGCGCGCTTGCAATCCGGACACCAACTGGTGCTGTACATAACGATTGTTGCGGGGGATTTTGTGTATAAGTCAGACATATTCTTCTCCATTTGAGTGATAAGCCCTGAATTGTACACGGGAAAGAATGATTTTCAAGGGTTCTTTTGGATGAAATTCCGCATCGCCCGTCGATTTGGGCTGGGTTGCTTGTTTTAACTGTGTGCTTGTCTTTGAGAGTATGCCGTTAACGGAAGCGAGCTTTGAGCGCATGGATATTTTTTGCCGGAATCAGGCATTTTTCTGGTGCGTTGCGTCGTTTTGTATCCCGTTTGGAGGGGACTTGCTAAATCCGACAATTCTGCTATGATTAAGAATATTGTAGGGAGGCTTTTCCTAGAAATAAATTTCGTGAATTTGGGCGTTCGATATTACATTTTTCTTCTTAACGGTTAAATAACGTTATTTAGGATATAATTT
>JANTFU010000340.1 GCA_024763295.1 Anaerolineales bacterium | reverse complement strand
GGCACCGTGAACGAGATTTTGTCGGTGATGTTCTTCAATAAGGAGAGCGTGCAGATGCAGGCGGTGCGCTTTGCGCATAAGGCAACCGCTGACCACGCCCATTTTTCGATTTTGGCATCGGCTGCGAGCGGAATCACGGAGCCTGCAGATTTGGCGGGCGTTGAAATCGGTGTTTCGCAGGGCACAATTATCGAGTACCTGACCTATCGCCTGCTCGAAGCCGAGGGGCTGAGTGCCGACGAGATCATCACGCTGGCTGTGCCGAAGATTCCCGATCGATTGGCGCTGCTCGGCTCCGGCGAGATGGACGCTGGCGTGCTGCCCGACCCGGCGGGTCCTGTGGCGGAGCTTTCCGGCGCGGTGAATGTGCTGGATGACCGCAACGCGCCCGATTATGGCGCGAGCGTGATTTCGTTCCGCAAAGAAGTCATCGACGCACATCCCGAAGCGGTGAAAGCCTTTTTGGCTGCCATCGAAGAAGCGGTTGAACGCATCAACAGCGATCCCACGCAATACAGCGCGCTACTGGCGGAAAAGCAACTCGTCCCGCCGCCGCTGATGGAGAGCTACCAAATCCCAACTTTCCCAACCGCCGGCGTGACCAGCGAAGAAAGCTGGAACGATGCCCTCGAATGGGCGCAAAGCCAAGGGCTGCTGGATGTGGATGTTTCGTACAGCGATTCGGTGAATGCCAGTTTGCTGCCGTAATTTTTTTTTAGAAGTAAAGCGTCTGTTTGCGAAAGAAACAGACGCTTTGTCTTAATTCTTTAACTTGTAGCGCGACATTTATGTCGCCATTGCCTAAAATGACATAAATATCGCGTTATGGAGCTGTATCTCATCAAGTACAAAACGGAATAAACACCATGAAAAAAGAACTTTCAACAAAAGATATTTTTGGACCGATGCGCCCTCCCTTCCTGCTTTTGCCGCCGATGTGCGTCGCTTTAGGAATTGGCGTTGCTTACTGGCGGACAGGGGATATAAACGGGATCCATGCTTTGCTGGCGCTCTTGGGAGCGGTTTTCTCTCATATTAGCGTGAATGCTTTTAACGAATATTATGACTTCAAAAGCGGTCTTGATGCCAAGACGCAAAAAACACCCTTTAGCGGCGGGAGCGGCACATTGCAGGCAAACCCCAATGCCGCCAAAGCCGCTTTGATGACCGCCTGGATTTCCTTTTTCCTGACGCTGCTAATCGGCGTCTATTTCCTGATAGTGCGCGGTGTGATGATTGTTCCGCTAGGCATTTTGGGCTTAATCGTCATCTATCTCTATACAACCTGGATCACGCGCTATTGGGTCTTGAGCTTAATCGCGCCGGGGCTTGGCTTCGGCACGCTCTGGGTGATGGGCACCGATTTCGTCCTAACGGGAGAATATAGTCTAACAGCCTTTGTCGCCTCTCTGGTTCCTTTCTTTTTGGTCAACAACCTTCTTTTGCTCAATCAATTTCCTGATGCGCAAGTCGACGCCACTGTTGGGCGCGCCCACCTGCCGATCAGAATCGGCAATCAGGCAAGCAGCAAAGTCTATGTCGCCTTTCTGATTCTGACATACCTATCCTTGATTGGCGGCGTTCTTTTGGGCTACTTGCCTGCTTGGGCTTTACTTGGCTTGTTGACCTTGCCCATTGCTTTCATGGCAGGAAAAACAGCACTGACCTACGCAAACGACATTCCAAAGTTAATTCCCGCTCTGGGGCAGAACGTCATCATCAACTTATTGACTCCGCTTCTCATGGCAATCGGTTTGTGGATTGCTGGTGCGTTTTAAGCGAACTCGGCAAAAAAGGCGAAAAATCCTATCTCCGCCATCACAACACTTGCGATACAATAACGGGGCTGGTTTTCCAGCCTCTTTTTTTGTCTACATCCAGTTCCTGAGCGGCGCGAACGAAGAGAGCGAAGTCGAAGGACGCGCTACCAGAGAACCCGCTCTTCGACTACCGCTTCGATACGCCCTTCACTCCGTTCAGGGCTACTCAGCGTCCGCTCAGAGACTGTACTTTTTTATGATCCAACTCAACGACCTCACCTTCCACTACCCAAACACCACGCCCGTCCTGCAAAATTTCAATTGGCAGGTACAGCGCGGCGAGCGTTGGGCGATTCTTGGTTCCTCCGGCTGCGGCAAAACCACCCTGCTCTATTTGCTCGCAGGATTGCGCTTTCCGACTTCTGGCGAACTGCTGATTGACAACGAAAAATTGACTCGCCCGCGCCCGCAATCAGGCTTGATTTTGCAGGAATACGGATTATTGCCTTGGGCGACAGTGGAAGAAAATGTCGCGCTGGGATTGCGCGTGCGCGGCTTCTACGGCGCAGACGGAATCCACGCGCCCCGCGCCGAAACGAACGTGGACTTGAACGTGATTCCGTGGCTCAAGCGTTTGGGGCTGGACGAATTTTCCGCCAAATACCCCTCCCAGCTTTCGGGCGGACAACGTCAACGCACAGCCATCGCCCGAACATTAGCCCTGCGTCCCGACCTGCTCCTGATGGACGAACCCTTCTCCTCCCTCGACGCCATCACTCGCGCCGACCTGCAAAAACTAACGCTCGAACTCTGCGACGAGCAGAATTTAACCCTCATCATCGTCACTCACGCCATCGAAGAAGCCGCCATAATGGGACGCAAAATTCTCCTGCTCGGCACACCGCCCAACCTCGCCCCGAGCATCATCGACAACCCCAACGC
>JANTFU010000339.1 GCA_024763295.1 Anaerolineales bacterium | reverse complement strand
ACTCGTCCGGCAAATGATCACCTCGGCGGCGAAAGCAGTTGAGGGCGTGGTGGGCTTGGCAGCTACCCTGCCCCTCACGCGGGATGGGCGCGTCCAAACGCTGCTCGTGGACGAGAATTTTCATGCCCCCGGTTATCGCTGCGAAAGCTGTGGCTACCTAACCGCCGAAGCTGGCGAGAACTGTGCGTTTTGTGGTGGTGCCTTTACCGAGATTGAAGATGCCATCGAAACCGCTATCCGTGCAGTCATGCTCTCCGGCGGCGTCGTTGAGATCGTGCGCGACAACCCCGAAATGGCAGAAGTTGGGATTGGGGCGTTATTGCGCTACTGAAACTGTCTTTTGGTAAAAAATCACCGAGTGTCTTCAAGACACTCGGTGTTCTCATTTAATCTTTTGAGCTTTCTTTTTACTGTACGCTCACCAAAACCGCTCTCACGGTTCTGTGGAAGAGACACTCCCCGTTGAAGGGATTGTTGAATTCGCAAGTGACGAGTGTGTCTTATTCTTAATGCCCTAAATCCCATTTTCATTTGAGGCAATACCGATTATTTCGCCCGAAAAGCATCGGGGTTCGCAATGACGTAGGTAGTTGCAAAGATTTTTGTTATTCGTGTGGTTGAAATTTATGGTATCGTAACAGAGATGAATGCAAAAATATTAAAACGACTGCTCAATATTTATCCGCCGTATATCGGCGCGGGAATTCATGTTGACCGTATCAGCGAGGATTACCGAGATGTTATCGTTTCGATGAAGCTACGTTGGTATAATCGCAATTATGTGGGCACGCATTTTGGCGGTAGCCTGGCATCGATGACCGATCCCTTTTTTATGTTGATGCTGATGAATATCTTGGGGAAAGAGTATGTTGTTTGGGATCAGGCGGCACGGATTCAGTTTATCCGCCCGGGGCGGGGGAGGGTGGTAGCAACTTTCCACTTGGGCCAGGATCAAATCGATGAGATTGTTGCCCAAACGCGGGACGGCGCGGTGTTTCGTCCCGAATATGAAGTTGAGATATTAGATGAAGAAGGTGAAGCCGTAGCAAGAGTGACGAAGCAAGAATATATTCGCAAAAAAGTTCGAAAATAGCGTTGACTTTCGGCTTTCTTATGCTATAATACGGCGCGTTAAGTCCCCGCTGTGGTTTGGCGGGGTAAATTTTTGTCCCCCAAGCTTTCCCGCAGGCAGGCGTCGGGCTTTTGTCTCGCAGGTTTTGCGGAGAAGTGAAGATTGGAGCTAATATGAAGTATGCGATTGTTGAAAGTGGCGGCAAGCAGTATAAAGCCGTCGAAGGTCAGATGATTGATGTTGATCGTTTGGCTGTTGAAGCAGGGGATTCGGTTGAACTTGACCGTGTTTTGATGGTAGTTGATGGTGACGATTACACCATTGGCACGCCTGAAGTGGCTGGTGTGAAGGTTACTGCCACGGTTGATAAGCACTTCAAGGGTCCGAAAGTGATTGTTTTCAAATATCATCCCAAGAAGCGTTATCGTTTGAAAAAAGGTCATCGTCAGCAGTACACTCGTTTGGCGATTGAAAAGATTGGTTAGGAAAGAGAGTAAATCATGGCACATAAAAAAGGTGGCGGTTCCAGTAGAAATGGTCGCGACAGTAAATCAAAACGCTTAGGCGTGAAGAAATATGCCGGTGAATTGGTTGTTTCTGGCAATATTTTGGTTCGTCAGCGCGGCACCAAAATTAAACCCGGCTTGAACGTAGGCATGGGCAAGGACCATACTCTCTTCGCAGTTGCAGACGGTGAAGTGATGTTTGACATCACTAAAGGTCGCAAGCGCGTGAATGTTGTTCCTGTACAGAACTAGACGGAACAGAAGGAAAGCAAATGAAACCCGATATTCATCCTACTTATTACCCTGAAGCAACCGTAACTTGCGCTGCCTGTGGCAACACTTGGACAACCGGTTCGACTCAACCTGAAATCAAGACAGAAATTTGTTCGAATTGCCATCCCTTCTACACGGGTGACTTGCAGCGTATTGTCGATACCGAAGGTCAGGTTGACCGCTTCTACAAACGCTTGCAGGCACGCGAAGAATATGTTAAAGAACAGGAAGCTAAAGCGAATGCTCGCACTTCCCCCGCACGTGAAATCGCTGAACTTAATCTTGGTAAACGCGCAACCGATGCTTTGCTGAAAGCTGGCGTCACCAATGTTGGCGAATTTATGAAGAAATACGAAAAAGGCGAAAAAGAAGTCTTGGCGATCTCCGGCTTTGGTCAGAAATCTTTGATTGATGCCAAGAAAGCACTCCGCGCGATGGGATACGAACTTCCTGAAGCTGAGTAAGCATCTTTGATGTAACACTTGCGCAGAGAATAATCTCAGGTACACTTAATGGGCAGAAGCAAAAGCATCTGCCCATTTTTTATTTACCCCTATCCTAACCTTCTCCCCAAAGGGGAATGGTTAGGTTCTCCCCCCTTGTGGGGGAGTTAGAGGGGGCAAGGAGAAGCAATGAAGCATACAAAGGGTTCTTTAGAAGTAATCACTGGTTCCATGTTTTGCGGCAAAACGGATGAGTTGATTCGCCGTTTGCGCCGCGCGACCATCGCACGTCAAAAAGTGCAGGTTTTTAAGCCGTCGATTGATATTCGCTATGCTGTTGAGAAGGTTATGTCGCACGCGGGCGCGGAGTTTGATGCCTTGCCTGTAGAAAATAGCGCGGAAATCCTTGAAAACCTAG
>JANTFU010000338.1 GCA_024763295.1 Anaerolineales bacterium | reverse complement strand
CCTTGGGACTTAATCCCTTCTCCCCTGGGGAGAAGGATAGGATGAGAGAAAACGACAGTCTATTGTCCATCTCTGCGTAACATGAATTTCTAAAGTGACGGGGCTGCCATAGGCAATGGTTCTAGGCGCAATAAAACTATGTGTATGTTGCTCAAGCTCCGCTGAAAATTAGCCTGTTATTTAATTTTCATTCCCTGTGATTCTGTGCCCAAACAAACAAAAAACCTGACGGGACTTCAAATATCCGTCAGGTTTTATTTTAAGGCTTCGCGTTACGAAAAAAGTCTGCTATCGATTTGCCTCGCGCGCGCGCTTCTGCTCGCGTCCACGATTTTTGCTGTCCAAAATCCTCTTGCGAATACGAATCGATTCGGGCGTCACCTCAAGCAATTCATCATCCGAGAGATATTCAATGCACTCATCCAAGCTCATTTGACGCGGTGGCGTCAGGCGGATTTCCATATCACCGCTGGCTGCGCGCATATTGGTCAGGTGCTTCTTTTTGCAGACGTTCAAATCAAGGTCTTCGCTTTTGACGCGCTCGCCAATCACCATACCTTCATAAACTTCCACGCCGGGACCCACAAAAAGCGAGCCGCGATCTTCTCCGGCTTTGAGCGCGTAAGCGGTCGTCGTGCCACTTTCCCAAGCTACAAGCGAGCCGTTTTGACGTGTGTCGATTTGTCCCGCCATACGATCGTAGCCGTGATATTGCGTATTCATAATGCCCGTGCCACGCGTAGCCGTTAGGAACTGATAACGGAATCCTAGCAAACCGCGCGTCGGCACAATATAGGTAACATGCGTATGTCCATCGGCACCGTCCATCATCTCAACCATGCGTCCACGGCGGCGTCCCAGCATTTCGATGACTGATCCGATTGTATCCGGGCTGGCTTCAATAAAGACCTTTTCGTACGGTTCCAACTGGACACCGTCATCCCGCTCGCGGTAAATCACTTCCGGGCGCG
Source organism: Anaerolineales bacterium (assembly GCA_024763295.1). GTDB lineage: Bacteria > Chloroflexota > Anaerolineae > Anaerolineales > Villigracilaceae > Desulfolinea. The sequence goes on along the minus strand of JANTFU010000338.1, from coordinate 1,751 downwards.
AGACTTCAAATTCGTACCCTTCACGGCGCATGGTCTCAATCAGCACTGCCAAGTGCAACTCACCGCGTCCGGAAACGACAAAACGCTCCGCGCTCTCGGTTTCATCCACGCGCAAAGCAACATTCGTGCGTAATTCTTCAAAGAGGCGCTCGCGCAACTTACGCGATGTGCCCCATCTGCCTTCACGCCCGGCAAAAGGCGATGTGTTGACGCCAAAGGTCATGCGGACGGTCGGTTTTTCAACGCGGATGGTCGGCAGCGCGCGCGGGAATTCGGGATCAGCGAGGGTTTCCCCGATGGCAATTCCTTCGAGACCCGCCAGCGAAACGATCTCGCCCGCGCTTGCTTCCGCTACTTCAACTTTATTCAACCCTTCATGGACGTACAAATAACGCACCTGCTCGGGCAGATTCTCGCCATCCGCTGTTAGGCGAGCAACTTTCTGACCGGCTTTAATCTTGCCGGCAAAAACACGCCCGACAGCCGTCACGCCGCGATATTCATCATACCCAAGCGTGGTGACAAGCATCTGCAAAGGTGCAGATTCGTCCACAACGGGCGCTGGAATTTGCCGCAAAATCGTTTCAAATAACGGTTGCAAGTCCGGTCCAAGATTGACCGAAAATCCCGCCTGCGCAGAGGTCGCTTTGGCATAGACGACCGGAAAATCGGCTTGTTCATCCGAAGCGCCCAAGTCAATAAAAAGGTCAAAGGTTTCGTTCAAAACACGCTCGACATCGGCATCCTTGCGATCAACTTTATTGATGACCACAACGGCTTTATGACCGAGATTGAGCGCCTTTTTGAGCACGAAACGGGTTTGCGGCATGGGACCTTCGGCGGCATCGACGAGCAGCAGCACGCCATCCACCATATTAAGCACACGCTCCACTTCGCCGCCAAAATCGGCATGACCGGGGGTATCGACGATGTTAATCTTGACATCGCCGTCAATTTCAGGATCGTAAATTCTGATCGCAGTATTCTTGGAAAGAATAGTGATACCGCGTTCGCGTTCGAGATCGTTCGAGTCCATCACGCGCTCTTCGACGCGCTGGTTTTCACGGAAGGTATTCGCCTGACGGAGCAAACCGTCAACGAGGGTGGTTTTGCCATGATCGACGTGGGCGATGATGGCGATATTACGAAGGTCTTTACGGGTAGTTTTCATTTTTTAGGGATTAGGGATTAGGTAATTAGGTAATTAGGTATCAGGTATCAGGCTAAAGTCTCAAGTCTAACAAGCAAAAGCCCCGGCAGGGATTGCCGAGGCATTTCTCTAGCGAGCCGTAGTGTATCAGAGAGTGATGGTTTTGGGTAGGGAGCAACTATCAAGGAATCTCGTATTTCACAATTAAAACTGGCATATCAGTAAAAACAAAGGCATCCTGTCGTCCGTTTGGAATAACCAGACTCTCTTCAAAGTAAATTCCCGTTTGAAAATAACGGTCTTTAACATTTCTCTGAACAGCCGATAATAACGAATTGGTGCTCACCACAAAAGAGTGTTTTTTCAAGCAAGGATTCATCAATGGCTCAGCGTTAGGCCAGCTTACCATCCAATCATCAGCTTCCTCTACAGAGAAATAATCAGACTGAGTATAAGGCCAAAAAGCGTATTCCTTGATCCAAATCCGCCCCATTGTGTTCGGGTTACCGTATAAATCACAACTAAAGACTAATTTTGCATCAACAAGCTTCGCATTTGCAGGAATATTCCCTAAATAAAAACTTAAAAAAGAGCGCACTTG
>JANTFU010000337.1 GCA_024763295.1 Anaerolineales bacterium | reverse complement strand
GCGGCTTTGGCGAGGGTCTCTTCGATGACGGGCGTAATGCTGAGGACATGTTGGCGTGAAGCCACTTCGGGAAAGACGCCGCCAAAACGGGCGTGCATTTCCATTTGAGAGGCGACAGTGGAAGCCAATAGCGCACGTCCGTTTTGGATGACGGCGGCAGCGGTTTCATCGCAGGATGATTCGATGGCAAGGATGTGAATGGTCATGGGATTTAACGGTATTTTTTTTCTGCGGGCATTTTTTGATTTGACGGTAAGCCTGTAAAATGCAGGTGCGAGGCGCTTATTCTTCTGTGTGGCGTCGTTTGAGCAGCGCGAAGAGATCAATCTGGTTGCGATTGAAGAGTACGGCGGGAGAGTCGATCTTGAGTGTGGGGATAATGATGCCGTTGATTTTGGCGTCGTAGAGCGGGATGAAGTTGCTTGTGCCATCTTTCATCATAATGCTGAAGTCGAAGCGCCCTTGCCATTCGATCTCGCCTTCCATTTCATAATTTTGGGCGGTCATAAAGACGGCGTGACGGCGAGTTTGCGCATATCCACCACGCGCAATTGCCTGCGGACCCAAATCTTCGGCGCGGCTTAAAGAGATCAGGTAGAGACGCTCTTTGGCAAGCCGGATGGTTTCAAAATGGTCTGCCAATTTGGTGGGCATGTGAATGCGCGCCAGACGCGCATCATGAATTTCCATAAAGGAGGAGGTTGGCGTGTTAATCATGCCGATTGCGCCGGTGTTTGAGACCATCGTTTTGCCAACAATGCGGTAGCTGGTGGTGAGAACATCCACCGAGACAAAACGGTGTGTACGGGGGGACGTAAGAGGACTCATCGCTTCTCCTTTTGGGTAATCTTTTGGGGTGGTTGGGGATCTTTTTGTGTTTTCACGCGCGTTGACTTTTCGGCGGGCATCGGGGCTTTTCCTGTGTAAGGGTTTAGGAGCATGGTGAGCCATGAAATGGCGCGTTGATCGTACTCGCGTTTGCCGCAAACGTCGCAAACCCAAGCCGGAAAATTCGGCACCGTAATCAACTCATTGCGCAGCCAAGTAAAGTAGGTGACGTGTCGTAGGCGCACAATGCCAGATTGACAGTTTCGGCAGGGAAAAGAATCAGCACTCATGATTAAGGCGTTGTGATAGCAATTTTGATATGTTTGATGAGTTGCCAGTCGGGCGGGGGCCAATACACGATGATTGCTTTCCCGACCACATTTTCCGACGGTACCGGACCCCACGAATGGGAATCGGATGAGTTGTTGCGATTATCGCCGAGCACAAAAATATGATTTTCCGGCACGATCCAACTGCCCGCGTAAAGCGGTGCGGCGGCGATATACGGCTCGCTGAGACTATAACCGTTGACGCTCACTTTGCCGTCACTAACGCGGATCTCGTCGCCGGGTAAGCCAATCACACGCTTAATAAAATCCTGATGCGGGTCTATCGGGAAGTGGAAAACAATAATATCGCCGTATTCGGGCAGCGAAGAGCGATACGCTATCTTATTGACAAGTACATATTCACCGTTATCCAGTGTCGGGCGCATACTAAAGCCTTCCACCAAGACACGCGCTGTAATCGCATTAATGCCTAAAAATAGCGCCACTGAAAGCACTAAAGTTTCGATGAGATCAAGCAAAAAACGCCAAAAACCGCCGCCGTTTTCGGTAATATTTTCGGTCGGTTGGGTTTCAACTTCTGCGCTTGCTTCTTGAAAAGTGTCCAAAAAAACGCCTCCAAATTAGATTGGGGGCATTATACTGCATTATCCTCTGGCTTTGCGCCCCCAAAGGTAGTGGGTTGGCACATATAAAATTCGTTCGCCTTTTTGCCAGGCTTGCAGGTCATACGCCTTTATTTTTTGGATTTCAGCTTTCGGGATGCGTCCCGCTAAATCGGCTTCGAGTACGTCCCATTCCATTGCCCATTTTTCAGCATCAAACGTTTCGCTCGTGGATGTAGACAGGCTGCCCGCTTCAACGATCTGGATGCCCGCTGAGCAAAAAAGTTCCGTTAATTTTGCGCCCATGCCCACATCTGCGCCTTGGGCTTGCAGGGCATCCCGCTGCCACGCACCAAGTGGAACGAGTGTAGTGGGCGCGTCGACGCGGCGGGTATAGTCGGGTTCGGCAAAGGCGATGATGTGTCCGTTGGGGCGTGTCACGCGCAGCATCTCGGCAATGGCGGCTTGCGGATTTGGCAGCCAGAGCAGCAAAAAGTGGCAAAAAACCACATCGAAACTTTGATCTGCGTAGGGGATTGATTCTGCGTGGGCGCAGGTGAGGGGAAAGCGGCTCGGTACCAGACCTTTGGCTTTTTGTACGGAAGCAAATTTCAGGTCAAGTCCGTGTGCGGGTTGGGGCAGTGTTTCAAGGATGGCGCCCGTGCCACAGCCTACTTCCAGCAGACGGTCTGTTTTCCCCAAACCAATTTTTTTGAAAATATATTGGCGGAGTGTGGCTGTCCAGAGGGCTTGCTGCCGGTAGCGTTGATGCCAGTCTATGCTCAACGCCAGTTCCTGACGAAATTTCGTTGGGCTTCGGTTTGCGGCGATTTGCCGTAATAGCAGATATTTTGCACTTTTTGAAGGGCTTTTTCGCCATCTAAGCCGTTTTCGACAAAGAATGTACCAACAACGGTGCCGGTGCGCCCCAAGCCCGCCCAACAGTGGACGTAGGGTTTGCCGCCATTATTAAGCGTTTCTTGGATGGTGCCAAGAATTTGGCGCATAAG
>JANTFU010000336.1 GCA_024763295.1 Anaerolineales bacterium | reverse complement strand
ACCCACCCGATGGCGCTCTTCTCGCAGGCAGTTCTCGCCCTGCAGAACGGTTCTGAATTCGCCAAGCAGTATGCTGAAGGCACTGTTGGCAAATACGACCTGTGGAAACCCGCACTTGACGATGCGATGGCATTGACCGCTAAATTGCCGGTTATTGCAGCCTTCATCTACAACTTGAAGTACAAAGACGGCAAAGTACCGGTTTACGACAAGAATCTCGACTACGGCGCAAACTTCGCCAAGATGATAGGTGTTGAAAGCCCCGAATACGTTGAATTGGCACGCCTTTACTTCATCCTGCACTCCGATCACGAATCCGGCAACGTCTCCGCTCACACCATGCACTTGGTCGGCTCTGCCCTCTCCGATCCCTTCTATTCCTTCTCCGCAGCAATGAACGGCTTAGCCGGTCCGCTGCACGGCTTGGCAAACCAGAACTGTCTCGCCTTCCTGATGGATGTCCAGAAGCACTTCGGCGGCGCTCCCGACGAAGCACAAATGGAAGAATTCTGCTGGGATACCCTCAACGGTGGTCAGGTCATTCCCGGTTACGGTCATGCCGTTCTCCGCACCCCCGATCCCCGCTACACCGCTCAATTTGAATTTGCCAAGAAGCACTTCCCCGATGATGAACTCTTCAAAGTCGCCTTGGTAATGAACAAAGTCGTTCCGCCCGTCCTGCAAAAACAGGGCAAAGCCAAGAACCCGTGGCCCAATGTGGATGCCATCTCCGGCACGCTTCAGTACCACTACGGCGTCACCGAATTTGACTTCTACACCGTTCTCTTCGGCATTGGTCGCGCCCTCGGCGTCACCGCCAACTACGTTTGGGCACGCGCTCTCGGTCAGCCGATCGAACGCCCGAAATCTCTCAGCACCAAGATGTTAGAAGACATCGCAGCTGGCTAGCAGTATATTGCTAAAGAAAAACCTGACAGGTCTTAAAGACCTGTCAGGTTTTGTTTTTAACGATGTCCTGACAACTTTAATCCTCCGCTTGAAAAACAATCTCCCCACCCAAAACCGTCATCAACACCTGCGTCTTCCCAATGGATAAAGGATCAATCTCAAAGATATCCTGCTCCAACACAACCAAATCAGCCAATTTTCCAGGGGATAAAGAACCGATCCGCTCTTGTTTTCCGCTTGCTATCGCTGCCCCCATTGTGTACGCGTAAACCGACTCTGCCACCGTTAAGCGCTGTTTCGGGTACCAACCGTCCACTGGCAAGCCTGTATCGGTCTGGCGCGTTACGGCGGCTTGAATCCCCATAAAGGGATTGGGCGAAACCACCGGACAATCCGAGCCGAACGCCAGCACCGTTCCCGCATCCAGCAGGTCGCGGAAAGCATACGCCCAACGTCCACGCTCGCCAAGCAAATCATCGACCATATCCATATCTTCGACCAAATGCAGCGGCTGGACAGACGCCACCAAACCCAGCGGCGCAAGGCGCTTCAAATCGTCGGGGTGACTGTGTTGCACATGCTCAATGCGATGGCGCGGCGTCGACGCATTCAAGCTGCTGTTCTCGTCCAGCACCTCGCTGTAGACGTCCAGAAGCTCCCTAACAGCTCGATCCCCTATGGCGTGGATCGTCGTTCCCAAGCCTGATTTTTGCGCGCGAGAAATCTTCTCTGCCATCTCGCTCATCGGCGTGAGCGGCATCCCGGTTTCGTTGCTGTTCTCGTAAGGCGCCAACATCCAGCCCGTGCGCGGACCCAATGCTCCATCCGAAAAAAGTTTAATGCCGCCCAACCAAAGCGTATCGTCGCCAAAGCCACTTTGCACGCCAATGCGCACGGCTTCATCCAAATATTCGCCTGCCAACATACAACAAACGCGCATCTTCAGCGCACTTTTGGCGTGCAAACGCTGAAAAGCACGCAGCGCCTTGCCGCCGTTTTCATCGCCCATAATCCGAAAATCGTGTACGCTGGTAATCCCCAGCCGATGTAACTGCGCCGTGCGCGCTTGCAAGGCAGCGTCTATAAATTTTTCGGTCGGCTCCGGCATCACATCCCGCACCAAGTTGATCGCCAACTCGTTCAACAAACCATTCGGCTCGCCGTGCGCGTCATGTTGGATAATGCCCATCTCGGGATTCGGCGTGTTGCGGTCGATCCCCGCTTGTGCCAGCGCCGCCGAATTGACGGCAGCCAGATGCAAATCCTTGCGCCACAAAATAACGGGGTTGCGCGGCGCAACTTCATCCAAATGCGCTTTGGTTGGCAAAACTGCATCCACCCAATGATCCTGATTCCAGCCTTGCCCCACAATCCACGCGCCTGGCTCAGCATTGGCAACCGCATCCTTCACGCGCGCCAGCAAATCATCCAATGAACGCGTATCGTCCAAAACCAGCATCTGTAGCAGCACCGCCCACTCATAAAAGTGGATATGCGCATCCGCTAAACCGGGCAAGACGCGCCGCCCTTGCAAGTCGATTTTTTCAGTATCAGCGTGAGCTAGTGCGAGCATTTCTGCATCACTGCCGAGTGACAGAATTTCGCCCCCCCGAATGGCAATCGCAGTTACATCGGGATAACGCTCGTCCTGCGTATGAAGTTTTCCGTTATAAAAGATTAAGTTGGGCATCTTTTCCTGCGCTTTTCTCCAATTTCTTCGCAATTTGTCGATCAATTTTTCCCATCGGATAATCATCGAGTTCATCCAACTTTACCCAACGCATTTTTTTTGCCTCAGATGATTGGATTAATTCGGATAAAAAGGCAAATTATATAA
>JANTFU010000335.1 GCA_024763295.1 Anaerolineales bacterium | reverse complement strand
TTTCGGTCACCAGGTTGTCGAGGAACGTGCGGTCGTGCGTGACCAAAATCAGCGTGCCGGAAAACTCTAAGAGCATATCTTCCAGAATTTCGAGCGTTTCAATATCGAGATCGTTCGTCGGCTCGTCCAAAACGAGTAAATTGGCAGGGCGCGCAAAAAGACGGGCGAGCAAAAGCCGATTCCGCTCGCCGCCCGATAACGCACTGATCGGCGCGTGGACACGTTCTTTCTTGAAGAGAAAGCCTTCGAGATAGCCCATCACATTGCGCTCGCGTCCGTTAATTTTGACGACATCCAAACCGTCGCTGACGTTTTCTAAAATAGATTTTTCTTCGTCCAGTTGTGAGCGAGTTTGGTCAAAATAGGCGATCTTCAACTTTGTCCCGTGCCGCAGACTGCCGCTTTGCGGTTCCAGTTCGCCAAGTAGCAGGCGTAGTAGCGTGGTTTTGCCGGAACCATTCGCGCCGATGATGCCGATGCGGTCGCCGCGTTGTACGCGCAAATTTAAATTTTTTACAATCGGGCGTTCTGCGTAGGCGTAGCTTAAGTTTTTTGCTTCGAGTACCAAATTTCCGGAGCGCAATCCCGCGTCGATTTGCAAGTTCACTTTTTCGGGCGTTTCTCGCCGTTTGGCGCGTTGGTCTCGTAGACGCAGCAAGGCGCGCACGCGCCCTTCGTTGCGCGTTTGGCGGGCTTGAATGCCGCGCCGAATCCAGGCTTCTTCTTGGGCTAATTTTTTATCAAAAAGCGCGTTTTCCTTCGCTTCGCTGGCGAGCAGGGCTTCCTTTCGCTTTAAAAACGTCGTGTAATCACAATCCCAATCAAAAAGTTGTCCGCGATCTAATTCGATGATGCGCGTGCTTATATGCTTCAAAAAAGTGCGGTCATGCGTCACAAAAAGCAGGCTGCCGCGCCAACGCTGAAGAAAAGTCTCCAGCCAGTTGATCGAGTCGATGTCGAGGTGGTTGGTCGGTTCGTCCAGAAGTAAGAGATTCGGGTCTGCTGCCAAGCCGCGGGCGAGGACGACGCGGCGCTTCATTCCAGCAGAAAGGAGTTCGCAACGCGCATCCGCATCCAGTTGCATCTGCGAGATGACTTTCTCCGCCTGAATCTGCGTCTGCCACTGCGCCTCTCCTTCTTTAGGTCTTAATCCTGCTGTGACGATTTCTCGGATCGTGCCGGATAAGTTCGTTGGGATTTCCTGCGGCAGATAGGCGATTCGTAGGTCAGATTGGCGCGCAATCTCGCCTGTGTCGGGCTGGGTCTCGCCATAAATGAGTTTGAGCAGCGTCGTTTTGCCCATCCCGTTTAAACCCAATAACCCGATCCGTTGACCGGCTTCGATGTGCAGGCTGATCCCGTCAAAGAGCGGAACGTTGCCAAAGCTTAAGCTGATGTCTTGCAGACTGATGATTGCCATGAAGCGATTTCCTTGGAGTACAAAATAAAAATGCCGGTTTTGTCGGCTGTCCTAATTGTAGCGAATATTAGCGGGATTGGCGATGATAAACTTATAATCTCTAGTAGTTTCGCCAATTTTCTAAAAGGGCTACCCCCCCCCTTCATTTGAAGGCGTTTTTAGCCCGTATTGCGTAAAGCGTATTGCGTATCGTATCCCTAAAAATTACGCAATACGAAATACGTTTTCAACCCTGATTTTTAAAGCAAAAGCATGGAATTTTTTGAGGAAGTAGCCGCCCTTCCCCCAAATTCGACAGCACTATCGTCGCATTTGGGGGAGGCTGGGAGGGGGCAGGTTTTACTACATTACCTATACTCAGGTACTTAGTATAAAAATGCAATATTTTTCTTTCCTAATGAGGCTATACTTGGCTCGGAAATGAACAAGGAGTATTATTTTGGTCGCAAAAATTATTCTTAACCCTTATTCTGCGCGCTGGCAGGCAAAAGAGCGTTGGCATGAAGTTGCACCTTTGTTGCGCGATGCAGGGATTCGCTTTCAGGTTGCGGTTTCACACAAAAAGGGTGAGGGGGTTCGTTTGGCAGCCGAAGCCGTGCGTGCCGGCTTTTCGCCGATCATTGCCGCTGGTGGCGATGGCACCATCGGAGACGTGATCAATGGCATGATGCAAGCGGAGGGCGATGTAGGAACATTGCCGCCACTTGGGATTTTGCCATTAGGAACAGCAAACGATTTAGCGGTTAATTTGGGGTTGCCAACTGATTTGGCGCAGGTTTGTAAGATGATAGCCACAGGACAGACGCGCATGTTAGACCTTGCTTCTGTGAATGGACGTTATTTTGTCAATAATGCCGCGCTTGGGCTTGAGCCGCTCGTGACCGTTTTGCAAGAGCGGATAAGTTGGATGCAGGGTGTGCCGCGTTATTTGTTGGCTGCTTTACAAGCGATTATTCGCGGCACAAGCTGGGAAGCGGATATGAAATGGGATGGGGGTTCGTATCATGGTTTGGTTTCCTTAATCTCGGTTGGGAATGGCGCACGCACCGGCGGACTTTTTTATATGACCCCGCACGCCGATTTATTTGATGGTAAACTGACATTCACGTTTGCCTACGTTAAATCCCGCCTGAAGATGCTGCGTTTTTTACCGCTTACCATGAAAGCCGGGGCAGGGAATATCGTTGAGCGTGATGAAGTTTTTGAACACCACACCGAGTATTTGCATGTTAAACTTTCTTCGCCTTCGCCCTCCCATGCTGATGGGGAACTTTCTGCAGAACCCATCTACGAAGCCGAATACAAAATCCATCCAAGTCGCTTGCCTATATTGATA
>JANTFU010000334.1 GCA_024763295.1 Anaerolineales bacterium | reverse complement strand
TAGAGAAGTGCGTAGTCGAAGGGCGATTTTCAGGGAACGCCGTCCTTCGACTTCAGGCTCAACGACTGTCGCCTGCCGCTCAGGAACTGGGATAACTTTGTATGTTATTTAATTCTCATTCCTTAGTGTCTACGTTTTTTGATATTTTTAGTTGCCGTTGATCTGTTCCAGCAGGATTTCAACCGCTTTATCGAGTTGCGGATCGCGGTCATTTTCGTAATCTTCATCGGTCATTTCAACGACTACGTCGGGGGTCAGACCAATTTCATGGATGGTGCGATTATTTGGCGTATACCATTTTGCGATGGTCACACGCACCGCGCCCTGATCGTTGTTGAGCGGAACCCAATTTTGGACAGAGCCTTTGCCGAACGAGGTAACGCCGACCAATTGTCCACGCTCGTAATCTTGAAGGGCACCGGCAACGACTTCGGAGGCTGATGCGGAGCCTTCGTTGATCAGGACAACAATCGGAATATCGGTCGCCAATCCACCGGAGATGGTGTTATGCACGTCCTGCGTTCCGTCGCCGTAGCGTTCATAAAGTACAACTTTGCCTTCGGGCAGGAATTCAGACGCAACGTGGATGGCTGTGTTGAGCAAGCCGCCGCCGTTGTTGCGGAAGTCGATCACTAAACCTTGGGCGTCTTGGTCAAGCAGCTCTTGGATGGCGGTGCGCAATTCATCGGTGGTGGTGTAGCCGAAGGTGAAGATGTGGATATAGCCGATCTGGTCGTCGAGCATCTCCCCTTCGATGCTGGGAATGGAGATCGTAGCGCGCGTGACCTCGAATTTGAGTGGCTCCGATTCGCCTTCTCTGCGTACCGTGAGTTCTACCGTTGAACCCGCCGGACCCAACACTTTTTTGATGACCAAGTCGCCGGGGATGCCAGTCATGTCTTCGCCGTCGATGGCGATAATCAAATCACCGGGTTGCAGTCCCGCAGCTTCGGCGGGCGAATCGGGCATTGGGCTGACGATGGCGAGATAGTCGCCGGTCGCGTCGACCCAGGCGCCGATGCCCTCGTAAGAGCCTTCGATACTGGCGTTGGCTTGCTCATATTCTTGCGGATCCATGTAGGATGTGTGTTGGTCGCCGAGAGAGGCAAGCATCCCGCGAATTGCGCCGCGCATCAGTTGGGTGTCATCGAGCGGTTGGTCTACATAGTCTTCTTGTACGAGTTGCCAGGCTTCCCAGAAAGGCGCAAAGGTGGCTTCGAGTTCGTCGGGTGTGGCACTGCTGGTTTCGGGTTGTGGTGTGGGCGCCGTGACTTCGGGAACTTCAAAAATCTGGCTGATGCCTTGATTTGCAGCCAAGCCTTCATTGACGAAGTAGCCCGCTGCAAAGCCGCCTGCAAAAATGCTGACAACAAGAATACCGGCAACGATGCCGGTCAGTAGGTATCGGATGGTTTTGTTCATAGAAACTCCAAAAGGTTGATGTTTATACAGATAAGACTAGCATAGCAGGCTTAAAAGATGCTGAAATGATAGTCCCCCAGTGTATGAAAAATGTATGCGTTTTGATGGTTTGCGCTAATCGTTTTGCTGATTTGAATACTCGTCGTCGGGTTGGCTTAGGTTGTCCACTTGTTTGCGTAATTCGCTGAGCTGCTCGTCTTCTTTTTGAAAGGGTTTGGTCATGCTGGGGTTGAACCAATGAAGTTTTATGCCGCGTGAACTGCGTGCCAAGCCAAACATGGCGAGATTGGAAAAAACGACAATGCCAATAATCAGTAATACGACAAGGTAGATGTTCATCATTTTGCCTCTTTCAAGAGTGCGGGAAAATCTTTCCAGTGTTCAAATTGGGCATGGGCATCTTCTGCGGTGCCTTTATTGCCTTTTAGGATGCTGTACATGCCAAACTCGCGCGCGGATCGGGTTGTCTTTGGTAAATCATCGACCATTACGCAAGCGGACGGATCGCTCTCGCCCGTCAGTTGGCAGGCGCGTCGAAAGGCTTGGTGCTGCGGTTTAGCATGTGGTTTGAGCGCGAAAATATCGAGCACTTCATCAAAATAATCACGAACTTGCATGTGAGCAAGCACACGTTCGGCGTGCATTGCGTCAGCGCTGGTGAAGATGATCTTCCGTTGCGGCAGTTGCTCAAGTACGGCAACCAAGTCCGGGTCGGGAGCGATATAGTCCGCTAAATTGACCTGATGCACATAGTGATGATAAGCGAGTTCATCTACATCGTGATTCGCTTGAATCCCGCGCAAAGTGGTGCCGTACTGCTCAAAATAGCGGTCACGGATAGTCGGGATCTCTTCCCAACGCATGCCCAATTCGTCGTGCATAAAAAGCTGAATACGGTCTTTGATGGCGATCCATAGCCCCGATTCGTGCGGGTAAAGAGTGTCGTCAAGGTCAAAAAAGATGGTTTTGAATTTCATGGGGCGTATTATCCCATAGTTAAACGAAGTCGGGGCAGACTATCGATCTGCCCCAATGGCTTTTAAATGGGATGTGTTATTTTTGCAAAATTGTCTCGATGTCTTCGAGCAGGCTTTTTAGTTCTAATTGGGTAATGCCCCAGACGATATCCAGATTGACGCCAAAATAGTGATGAATCAGAAAGTCTCTTGTGCGTGCCATTTCGCTGCCAGGGCAGTGTGGGATGTTCAGACTGAAACTCTGTTGGGATATTTTTTGCGGCTTCTCCGAGTATTTCCAGATTGTGCAAAACCGCGTCCTGTGTTTTGAAATCTTTTTCGAACTCTTCAAATGCGGTATTTTCGGTGTAAAGCAGAATCCGTCGTGCTGCTTCGAGCATATCCTGAAGG
>JANTFU010000333.1 GCA_024763295.1 Anaerolineales bacterium | reverse complement strand
CTTGCCGCTTTTGGGTTTGGTAATTGTCGTCATTGCGCCGATTACGGAAGAGCTTTTCTTCCGCAGTTTTGTTTATGGTGGTTTGGAAGATAAACTGGGTTGGAAAAAAGCGGCGCTGGTCAGTTCGCTCTTTTTTGGAGCGGCGCACATGCAACTGGTTGCTTTCATCCCGACCGCGTTGATGGGGTTGGTTTTTGCCTACCTGTATCACCGCTCCAGGTCAGTGCTGCCGGGAATGCTCTTGCATTTTATGATTAACGGTTTTGGTTTTACGACAATTTGGTTGCTAACGACTTTTGGCGATCAGTTGGCGTTATAGGTTGTGTCTAAGCATCGCCAATTTTTTAAAGCAAAAGCCTTAAAAGGCGAAACGAAAGTATGATTTTTCCACGATCCAACCAAGAAAGGAAATTGATGAAAATCGAAGAGACTCTGCAACATTATCCCAAAGAAAATCTGACACGCACACCTACGCCGCTCCAGCACTTGCCGCATCTTAGCGCAGAGTTGGATGTGAACTTTTACTTGAAGCGCGATGACCTGACCGATCTCGCGCTTGGCGGCGATAAGCCCCGTAAACTGGAATATGAGATTGCGCAGGCGAAAGCCAAAGGCGCGGATTACCTCGTCACGACTGGCAGCGCGCAATCGAACCATGCCCGCTTAACGACAGCAGCAGCCCGGCGGCTCGGACTGGACGTGGCGGTGGTGCTTAGCCATGATCAGTATCACGCCATTCAAGGGAATCTGCTAACCGTCTACTTAATGGGCGCGCGCGTGGAAATGATCTCGACTGAAGATCACTGGGACTTAGAAGAACACGCCTTGAAGCTGGTTGCTGAACTCAAAGCGGAGGGGCGCAAGCCGCACTATATCCCCGTCAGCGGGACGACGCCGCATAGCTGTTTGGGGTATATCAGCGGGGCGTTGGAGACACTTAAGCAACTCAAAGAACAGAATGTTGTTCCCGACGCGGTTTATTTACCTTTCGGGACGGGTGGCATTTTTACGGCTATGCTGCTGGCTTTCCGTGAAGCGGGCTTTGAGATGCCTTTTTATGGCATCAGCGTCAATCGTTCGCTCGATAAATGCTTCGCCAATCTCGACAAATGGTGGGGCGCGCTCTGCGAACTGCTGGAAGTTGATCCCAGCCGTCCACGCGGGGAATATCATCTCTACGAGGAATTTATCGGCAGGGAGTACGGCGATCCCACCGAAGCCGGGTTGGATGCGATTTTAACGATGGCAACTGCGGAGGGCATTTTGCTCGATCCCGTTTACTCCGGTAAAGTCTTTTCGGGTTTTCTGGCGCACCATGCTCAAGGGCAGTGGCGTGGCGGACAAAATATCCTGATGCTGCATTCGGGCGGCGTTCCTGCCATTTTTGCTTATGCCGATGTCCTGAAAGCGCATCTCCAAAAACGCGGGCGGTTGTAACGTACCGAGCGACCTTGTGTCGTAGTTGCAAATAGGCGATCTGAATACATCCAGACGGATTTATGAAAATATTTCAAACCAACTTCTTTCAAAAAAAGCTTTCTGCCCCTGAAGTTTTCTTGCTTCTCACGCTGAGCATTTTCGGGCTGTTAGCAATTTGGTGGCTGCCGCTGGGCGCGGGCTACGACGAAGAGACGCATCTTGTGCGCGTTTGGGAGATGTCGACCTTTGACATGCTGCCGAATAATATCGGGGAACCGGCAGAGCCTTTTCCGTCGGTTTGGTGGGATTTGTCGTATCGCCGTGCTGTTTTAATTGCCCCTGTCGAAGCGGGTTTTTGGGCGCAATATGGCAGTTTGCCACTGGATGCCTGGGATTACGAATACGGACTGACAACGCGCTCAGTCTATTCGCCGCTGCTGCTTTTGCCACAAGCAATCGTTGTGCGCTACGCCGGGCGGAGTTTTGGCTTGGCTGCCCTGCCCGTTTTTTATTTGGCGCGTTTGGTTGGCTTGCTGGCGTATCTCGTCCTCGTCTGGCTGGCGGTGCGATTAATTCCCTATGGCAAATGGATATTGGCGCTGCTTGCGGTCTCGCCGGTTGCAATTTTGCAAGCCGCCACCATCAGCGCGGATTCGATCTCAAACGGGATTGCCTTTTTATTTATTGGGGGCATTTTAGCCATTGCCCAAAACGAAGAAATTGACTGGAAAAACTGGGCGGGCATTCTCCTGCTGGCGATCATCCTTTTCATGGCAAAAGTTAACCTGCTTTTCTTAATCTTGCTGCTTGTACTCATTCCCCCCAAGCGCTATCAAAAGAAAATCATGTTTCCCTTGCTGCTGGCTTTGCTGCTTGTCTTCTTTGCGGTCGAAGTGGTTGGCTGGAGCGTGCTTGCCTATCCGCGCTTGGGGACGCCGCCGGCTGGCACCGATCCCATCGGGCAGATCAAATTTATCTTTACGCATATTCCCTCCGCGCTGGCGATTCTTTTTAGACACGTTTTCGGCAATTTGGGCGAAAAGACGCTTGAGTGGATGGCAATTTACGGGTACAACTATTGGGTAGTGCCGCAAATCACCTATTGGTTTTACGCGCTTGCGCTCATTGCCGCGCTTTTCATCAAACGGGACGACGAAAAGCTGCCCACAAAGCGCGAACGCTGGCTTCTGGTTGGCGTTTTTGCGCTCGGCTATCTTGCCACTGTTGGGCTAATGTATCTAACCTTCAACCCCGTTGGTGCGCAGAGCATCGAAGGCGTGCAGGGACGCTACTATTTCGTCGTTTTTCCATTGCTCTTTTTGGCGTTGGTTGGTCTAAAAGAAGTTCAATCGCGTCTTATCCTCAAAAGCGCGCTGCTTTTGGGCACGCTCAGTTTG
>JANTFU010000332.1 GCA_024763295.1 Anaerolineales bacterium | reverse complement strand
TCATGCGTAAAGACCCAAATCGAGGGATAATGCGAGAGTGCAGCTACGCGCAGCGCGCCGCGCATATAATCGGAAAAGACGAGGAAAGTGCCCCCATAAGCGATCAAGCCGCCATGCACCGCCATCGCATTGACAATCGCGCCCATCGCGTGCTCGCGCACCCCAAAGTGGAGATTGCGCCCTGCGCGGCTTTCAAGCTCAAAGGCAGCGTAGCCGTCCAGCCAGGTTTTGTTCGAGGGCGCTAAATCTGCCGAGCCGCCGACCAATTCCGGCAACGTGGCAGCGATGGCGTTCAATACCTTGCCCGATGAAGCGCGCGTTGCCATGCCTTTGGCGTCGGCAGGGAAAGTCGGAAGCGCGTCCGCCCAGTTTTCGGGCAAATCGCCGGCGATGCGGCGCAAAAACTCTTTGCCTTTGCCCGGCACAAGCCGCACATAGGCGTCGCGGCGCATCTTCCAGTCGGCTTCGTATTCGTTGCCGCGCGGAATGGCTTCACGATAATGTTCGAGCACATCGGCGGGGATGGCAAAACTTTCGTTCGGGTCAAATCCAAAATGCTCTTTGGCAGCTGCCAACTCCACGTCACCGAGCGGGGAACCGTGGACACCGTGCGTATTCTGCTTGGTGGGCGCACCAAATCCAATGATCGTGCGACAGATGATGATCGAAGGACGCGGATCGCGCTTGGCTTCACGGATGGCGGCATCAATCGCGTCTACATCGTTGCCATCCGAAATTTTCTGCACATGCCAGCCGTAGGCTTCAAAACGTGCAGCGCGGTTTTCGGTAAAGGCAAGATCGGTCGAGCCGTCAATCGAGATGTGATTGTCATCGTAGAGATAGATCAGTTTGCCAAGTTTGAGATGCCCAGCCAACGACGCTGCTTCAGAAGCAATGCCTTCCATCAGGTCGCCGTCCGTGACGATGGCATAAGTGTAGTGATTGACAATGCGCTGCCCCATCTCATTGAAGGTGGCGGCAAGATGCGCTTCGGCAATCGCAAAGCCGACGCCGTTCGCAAAGCCCATGCCGAGCGGACCGGTGGTGACTTCGACGCCGGGCGTGTGTCCATATTCGGGATGTCCGGGCGTCAGGCTGCCCCACTGACGGAAATTTTTCAGGTCGTCGAGTGAGATGTTGTAGCCGGTTAGGTGCAAAAGCGAGTAAAGCAGCGCCGAGCCATGTCCGCCCGAAAGAATGAAGCGATCGCGGTCAAACCAATCGGGATTCTTGGGGTTGTGGCGCAGGTGGCGTGTCCAGATGGTGTATGCCATTGCGGCGGCGCCCATTGGCAAGCCGGGGTGTCCCGAATTTGCTTTTTGGACAATATCCGCCGAAAGCAGGCGCAGGGTGTTGATGGCGCGTTCTTGTAAAGTTTGGTCTGTCATGGTGCCTCGTTTCTAGCAAAATTCTGTTCATTCTTTGCTCCCAGCGCCGTCTCCGGCGCGAGCTTCTCAGAAAACCGCCGCCGAGGACGGCGGCTAGAGCATTAAATGATTAGAGCAAAAATATCGGCACTATTTTACCATCGGCAGTGCGGCTAAAACGGGTAAAATAAAAGGCGTTAATGAAAAGAGCAAGATAAATCTTGCATTACCGAGCCATGTAGCGCGCACCTATTTACAGGAGAAATGATGAGTAACAACAGCCTTGCCGACCAAATTCGCAGCGATATTCAAAGTTTGCAGTCCGATTTACGAGCTTTGCAGGATGGCGTGCGTCTAAGCAGCGTACGCGATAGTGTGGAAGACCTGCAAACCTCTGTCAATGGGATGGAACAGCGGATCAAATCCTTACGAAGCAGAGGGTACGCTTTCGAGAAAGACTTGGAGGGCAAAGCCGCAGATTTTGCCGCGCAATGGGCGGAACTCGCCCCAAACATCCAACGCCAAATCGAACGGGATGCCCAAAGCCTAAGCCGTTCGTTGCGCCCGCTCGAAGCGCAGATTGTCGCGTTGGCGGCAAAAAACGGCTCACCAGCTGCCCTGCGTCCACAGGTGAGCAAGCTCAAATCCCAGGTCGATGCGCTGCAAGGGCGCGTGGAAGCAGCCGAGAGCGGCATCCGCGGCAGCTATGACAATTTCAGCATGGCTGTAAACCGTGTCCAAATGCAGATCGGCAAACTCGAATGGATGCTGAAAGAATTGAGCGAAGCGTCCTTTGAGTTGCTGGCAACCGAATCCGGGATTATGGCGGTTAAGGCGGTTTGGGCAAAGGACGGCAAGGAACGCAAGGATGATCCTGAAGGGGTGCTCTACTTAACCGATCAGCGTTTGATCTTTGAACGGAAGGAAAAAGTTGCCACAAAGAAGGTGCTTTTTGTGGCGACCGAAAAAAAGTTGGTACAAGAAACGCTGTGGGAAACGCCCGTGGCGACGATCGAAAGCACGAAGGCACGCAAAGAGGGCTTTATGAATAAGGATGATTTCATCGACATTGCGCTCGGTGAGGGTGCGCCTTACGATTCGCTTTCGCTGCACATCTGGCAGCCCGCCGATGAATGGGTGGCGCTGCTGACACGTGCCAAAGCGAGAGAATTTGATGCCACGCGCGCTATCGAAATTGATGCCGAAACCGCCGCTAAGGTCAAGTCGGCGCCCACGCAATGCCCGTCTTGTGGCGGCGCGATTAATCAGGTCATTTTGCGCGGTATGGAGAGCATTACATGTGAGTTTTGCGGGGTTGTGATTCGGTTGTAATCATTTTGTAGCAATTCCATTTTTATTGACTAATGTTACGCAGACTTGGGCGTTCCCCCCTCTGCCCTAAAGGGCATCTCCCCCCGAAAGGGGGGGAAGGAGCAGTCAAAGTATGTTGATTAA
>JANTFU010000331.1 GCA_024763295.1 Anaerolineales bacterium | reverse complement strand
CCATGCACAGCGATTTGCGTCAGCATGTGGTCGAAAAAACCGACTCCTGTGGAGATGTTGTGCTGTCCTGTGCCATCAAGATTAATGGAAAGAGATATATTGGTTTCATTTGTTTTTCGTTGTATAGAAGCTGTTCGCATCAAAACTCCTTGATGAGTGAGAAGTGATTTTCACGCATCACTCATCACTCGTCACTTTTACATCTCTTGTAAAACCTTCAATAAAATATCTGCCTGCTCTGGCGTTCCTACACTGATCCGAATATGGTCGTCCAAGCTAGGTTTGTTGAAATAGCGGATAAAGATACCGTGTTCGGATGCCAAACTTTCTTTTAGTTTAGCGGCATCCCGCCCAACAACACGAGCGAGAACGAAATTTGCACTGGAAGGATAAGGTTCAAGCCATGAAATGTCACTGAGCGCATCAAAAAGACGCTTGCGCTCATCCACCAGTTGCACAACAACTTTTTGAAGATAATCTACATCTTCAAGCGCGGCGATAGCAGCCACACTCGCAGCGACATTGACATTGTAGGGTTGTTTCGCCTTCCAGAGGATGGGCATCACCCAAGAAGGGAAAGCGCCATAGCCCACACGCAAGCCTGCCAAGCCCGCCAACTTACTGAACGTTCGCAAGACGATGAGATTGTCTCGTTTGGGCACTGTGCTAATCTGACTCAGTTCACATCCCAAACTTTCGGGGGCGGCAAATTCAATGTAGGCTTCATCCAAAACAATCATGCAAGGCAATTCGAGCAGCTTTTCCAAATCAGCTTTTGCAAGCAGTGAACCATCGGGGTTATTCGGCGATGTTAGAAAGATGAGTTTTGGAGCGTATTCATCGGCGGCTTTGATAATACCCTCTACATCTATAGAAAAATCACTTCTGCGTGGCACATTGATGACCTTTGCATTATTCAAATCAGCATCAAAAGCATACATGCCAAAAGTGGGCGGGCAGTTGATGATCGTATCATTCGGTGAAAGCGTCACGCGCATGATGAGATCAATCAACTCATCCGCGCCCGCGCCAACGAGCAGGTTGTCGGCAGGCGTTTGGGTGAAATCTTCCAAAGCCGCCCGCAGCGCACGGGATTCAGGGTCAGGATAGATATGTCCAAAAGGGAGTTCTGCCAAAGCAGCCTGCGCACGCGGCGACATGCCATAAGGGTTTTCGTTCGCATCCAGCTTGACAATTTCTTCTGGCGCACGCCCAATCCGCGCAGAGAGCACATCAAAAGGCTCAATCGGCGTATAAGGCGGCAGGTTTTGGATGTGTTCGGGTAGCGTTATTTTCATAGAACACTCTCTTTTCATCACTAGCGTATTTCGTAGTGCGTATTGCGTAATGGTTGCCCATTTGGGAGATCATTACGCAATACGTTTTACGCACTACGCTCTTTTCATTCGTATCTTGCTCGCATTCGCGTGTGCCGTCAGCCCTTCAGTCTCCGCAAAGTCAGCCGCAATGGGACTAAGTTCAGCGGCAGTTTCAGAATCAAGCGCAACGACACTCGAAATTTTGACGAAATCGAGCAAATTGAGCGGGGAAGCGAAGCGCGCTGTGCCGCCGGTCGGCATGACGTGGCTGGGACCTGCCACATAGTCGCCGAGCGCTTCGAAGGAGTGTTCGCCGAGGAAGAAACCGCCAGCGTTATTGATTTGCTCCATGAGGGCTTTCGGATCACGCACGGCAAGGCAAAGATGCTCGGCGGCATAGTCATTAGCAAGTTGGGCAGCTTCATCAAGCGTATCCACGACAACAATGCCGCTCTTGTTTTCGAGCGAAGCCAGGATAATTTCTTCACGAGAGAGTTTTTGGGTTTGCTCGTCAACGGCAATTTGCACCTTTTTCGCCATCTCTGCATCGGTGGTGAGTAAAATGGCGCTGGCTTGCACATCGTGTTCGGCTTGTGCCAGCAAATCGGCAGCAACCCATTCGGGGTTGGCATCCGCATCGGCGATGACCATTGTCTCGGTCGGACCCGCCAGCCCATCGAAACCGACCAAACCGTAAAGCTGCTGCTTGGCAAGCGTGACAAAGAGATTGCCCGCCCCTACGATCTTGTCTGCACGCGGGATACTCTCCGTACCAAATGCCATTGCCGCAATCGCCTGCGCCCCGCCGACTTGATAAATCTCGTCGATACCACAAATATAAGCCGCCGCAAGGATTGAATCTTGTGGGTTGGGCGGCGTACAAACGACAATATCTTTCACGCCTGCTACTTGTGCCGGAATGACGCTCATCAACATGGATGAAGGCAGCGGTGCTGTCCCGCCAGGGACGTAAACGCCCACCCGCTCAATCGGCGTAAAACGCTGTCCAATCTGCCCGCCCATGTCGCTCGTTAGCCAACTCGTGATCGGTTGGTTTTCGTGAAATTGGCGGATGCGGTTAGCGGATTTCTGCAAAACTTCACGCAGCCGTTCGGAGATACGCTCCCAAGCCGATTGCAAGTCCGCTTTCGGGATGCCGAAGTTCGGGGCATCGAAACGGTCGAGGGTCGCATTCCATTTTTGGATGGCGGCATCCCCATCTTCATCAATCGACTTCAAAATTTGCATCACCGCTTGGTGCGGCATAACACCTTTGCCAAAAACCGACTCCGTACGCGCAATGGTGGCGGGCGAGTAGCTATCTTGGTAGATCGGCTTGCGTTTCAAAATGCCTTGCTTGGCTTCTTCGAGGGGATAAATTTTTATCATTAGGGTCTCCTTTTAAAAATTCGTATTGCGTAAAACGTATTTCGTAATGCTTTCCCGTACACGAAATACGCAATACGCACTACGTCAACGCTTCAAACATCGCCTTCAACTCTTCTGGCTCTTCTTCAAAGATG
>JANTFU010000330.1 GCA_024763295.1 Anaerolineales bacterium | reverse complement strand
ATTGCGGCGGCGATTGGTGTTGTTTTTGGCTTTGTTGGCTAAT
This sequence comes from Anaerolineales bacterium, assembly GCA_024763295.1. GTDB lineage: Bacteria > Chloroflexota > Anaerolineae > Anaerolineales > Villigracilaceae > Desulfolinea. The sequence continues at coordinate 2,812 of JANTFU010000330.1, read as the reverse complement.
CGTTTTTGGGCAAAACGCCGTATCTTTTTAAGGGCATACACGCTTTACTGACGAAAGGAAAAGAATCTTTTGAATACTTTTATCCCGCTTTCTTCCAGCATTATCAGCTTTATCTTTGCGTTTTTTGTACTCAAGCGCTATGTAGAACGCAAACGTGCCCATCTGCTTCTTTGGGGCATCGGTACGATTTTTTATGGTATTGGCGGTTTCTGTGAATTTTATTATGGCGCTTTTGGTTGGAACGCGCTTGTCTTCCGCCTTTGGTATCTTTTTGGCGCAATCCTTGTTGCGGCTTGGCTGGGGCAGGGAACTGTCTATCTTCTGGCAAAAATAAGTTGGGCACATGCCCTGATGATTATCCTGGGCGTCGCGTCGCTTTATGCCGTTTTCAAAGTTTTCGGCGCGGAACTGGATCCCAGCCAGATGATCGGTAGCGGGCATACGGGCGCTGAGTTGAGCGGTCATGCCATCATCAGCGACGGCGTGCGCATCCTGACGCCCTTCTTCAACATCTACGGCACTCTTACGCTCGTTGGCGGCGCGGCGTATTCCGCGTGGATATTCTGGCGTAAGCGCGTTCTTTTGCATCGTACGATTGGCAATATTCTCATTGCAACCGGCGCAATCATGCCTGCCTTTGGCGGATTGTTTAGTCGCATGCAATTCCCCGGCGCCTTATATATCGGCGAATTTTTGGGCGTCATTCTGCTTTTTATCGGCTTTATCCGCGCGACGACGCCCTTCCCTAACGAAGCTTAAGACAGTTGAGAGTGTACCCAAGCCCCTCCTGCGCAGGAGGGGCTTTGCTTTTAATGGGGTAAAATTATTTCATTATTGAGATGAACGGAGAAGTCAAAATGCTCCTGACCATAGATATTGGGAACACCAATCTGACGATTGGACTTTACGACGGCGAGACGCTTCACGCGCACTTTCGGCTGGCTACTGACCATAAGCGGATGCCCGACGAGTACGGTTTACAACTACTTGGAATCTTGCGACAGGCAAACTGTGGCGAAGATTGTCTTGAAGGCATTTGTCTCGCATCCGTTGTCCCCACGCTGACCAGTCGCGTTGCCCAAGCCTGCGAAGAATACCTTTCCATCACGCCCCTTATTGTGGACGTGGGCATTAAAACCGGCGTAAAAATCCGCTACGAAGACCCGCGTGGCGTTGGTGCTGATCGCGTTGCCGATGCGGTTGCCGTACATAAAAAATACGGCGGCGCTGCCTGCGTGATTGACTTTGGGACGGCGACCACCTTTAACGCCGTGAATGCCAACGGTGAATATCTCGGCGGAGCGATTACAGCGGGCATCAACCTTTCGGCAAATGCGTTATTTCAACACGCCGCCAAACTTCCCTCGGTGGATATTGCGCGCCCGCCTTCGGTCATTGGTAAAAATACCATCCATGCCATGCAATCGGGCTTGCTTTTTGGCTATGTGAGCATGGTCGAGGGCATGGTTGCCCGTTTCCGCGCTGAACTTGGCGCCGAGATGAAAGTCATCGCCACGGGCGGACTCTCCAGTCTGATTGCCGATCAAACCAACGTAATCGATTTTATCGACCCTTGGCTCACGCTGGATGGATTGCGCATTATTTGGGAAATGAATCGGTGAGAAAAATACTTTTTTTGCTGGTCGTTTTTCTGCTGAGTGCTTGCACGGCTTCGATTCCGTCCAACACCGGTGTGGAAGGACAAGTTTGGATTGGTCCACAATGCCCGGTTGTGCGTGAGGGGGAAGCCTGTCCGGATGCGCCCTACCAAGCCACTTTGACGATCACCAAACCTAATGGCAAGCGCGTCGCGCAGATTGAATCTGACGAGAACGGTTATTTCCATCTTCCGCTTCCGGCGGGAGAATATATCCTGCATCCTGAAAATCAAAATATCACTTATGCACCAGAACAGGTGTTTAGGGTTCAGAAAGGCTCTTTTACTTTTCTGACCATAAATTATGATAGCGGTATTTGCTAAATAAAGGAGTAATCCCTTGAAAAAAATCCTTTCCATTAGCATGGGCTCCTCGTCTCGCGATCATTCCACTGTCCACGAGTTTTTGGGTGAACAATGTGAGATCACGCGCAAAGGCTATAACGGTGATTTCAATGCTGCGCTGGCTGCTTACTACGAAAACGACGGCAAAGTGGATGCCTTTGGCATTGGCGGTCTCGAGTTTTATCTCGGTGTGGCAGACAAACGCTACTATTTCCGTGAAGTCAAGCGCATTCGCAAAGCCATCGTCAAAAGCAAGGCGGGCGATGGTAACGGCATTAAGGGCTTGCTTGTCCAACGCGCCATTGACGCGCTCGAAGCCAAACTCAACGCAGAAGGACGCACGCTCAAAGGCATGAAAGCCCTTAAGACCACCGCCGTTGATCGCTATGTCATGGCAAAAGCGCTCCACGATGCCGGATGTGAAATGGTGTACGGTGACTTCATGTTTGCGCTTGGGTTGCCAATTCCTGTGCGGAGTTTGCGCGGCGTCCATATTCTTGCCGCCGTCATGCTGCCCATTATCACTCAACTTCCCTTCAAATGGTTCTACCCGCTCGGCGCGGCGCAGGATAAACCGCCCGAACCGAAGTGGGAAAAGTACTACCACGAAGCCGAAATCCTCGCCGGTGATTTTGTCTCCATCCGCAGCCACATGCCCGCCGATTTAAGCGGAAAAATCGTTATTACCAATACCACCACTGCAAAAAACGTCGAAGAGTTGCGCGAGCGCGGTGTGTATTTGCTCGTCACCACCACGCCGCGGCTCGAAGGGCGTTCCTTCGGCACCAACGTCATGGAAGCCACCCTGCG
>JANTFU010000329.1 GCA_024763295.1 Anaerolineales bacterium | reverse complement strand
TTGACCACCGTTGCTGCTGACAGCCCCGACCTGCTTTACTTCCCGATCTTCGAACCTGAAGGTCCGTTCGTCATTGCACAGTCCTCTGAAGTTGCTGGTCTCGAAAATACCACGCTGATGAGCGCTGACGGTATGCTCTCCGCTTCCGTTCCTGAGAATGCCGGTCCTAACGCTGTTGGCATGTATCTCTCCGGTCCTTACGTTGTTGGTGCAGCTTATGATGACTTCCTTGCCAAATGGGATGCAAAATTCAGTGGTGCGCCCCCCAGTGGCTTCCATGCTTTCGCTTACGATGCAACCAACATCCTCTTTGATGCGATCGAAGCTGCCGCCGTTGTTGACGAAGATGGTACCCTCCATGTTGGTCGCCAGGCGATGCGCGATTACATCTCGAATATGGGTGACTATCAGGGTCTAACCGGTAAAGTTGACTGCACCGATAAAGAATTCGGCGAACTTGGCACGAGCCATGGCGACTGCGCCACCGGCGGTGCGTTGGCTGTCTTCCAGTTGACTGAAGATCAGCTTAATGGCGTATGGCCCCCCGAAGCGGTCTACACTCCTGGTGAGTAATTTCTTCAAGAAAGTTTTTGAAGTTTGATCTTGAGTATGATGCAGGGAGTTCAACCTCCCTGCATCATATTTCTGTGTTTTGGCTTTTGTGATTTTTGAAATAAGAAGGTCGTTTTACGTTTTTTTCAAGTCCTGTGTGGACGCGTTGTTGTAGGAGTTTTTTATGCTCAAACAATACTTTGATCGTTTTTCTTGGACAGACTTTGTTTTGAGAGTCTTTCAGGTTGTCGTTATTATTACGCTCATTATTGGCGTCATTAATTCCATCGGCGCCGGGAAATATACCAATGAGCAATGGGTTACGCTGATTTTTGCCGGTTTAGCCCAAGGCAGTATTTATGCGCTGATTGCTCTGGGATATACCTTGGTTTACGGTATCTTGTTGATGATCAACTTTGCGCATGGTGATATTTATATGGCTGGTGGTTTTACAGCCGTATTTTTTGCCAATAGCTTTGCTGCTTCTGGCTTTTTAGCTGCCAATCCTGTCTTAGCGCTCTTTATCCTGATGTTGATCGCCGCCTCCGTTTCGATGGTCTTGAACGTGGTTGTTGAGCGCGTAGCCTATCGTCCGTTGCGTGGTGCGCCTCGTCTAGTGCCGTTGATTACGGCGATTGGGGCATCCTTCGCAATTGAATATACCTTCCGTGGTTTTTACGGCGCAGAATTCCATTCTTATCCGACTGTTCCTGCTCTGGATGGCAAAGAAGTGTTCATCGGTGGTTTTGGCGTTCCTAGCGTACAGCTTGTGGTTTTGGTAGCCGCAGTTTTATTAATGATCGCACTTTATTACTTCATTGAAAAAACCAAGATTGGCAAAGCCATGCGCGCTGTTTCTGAAGATAAAGAAGTTGCTCGCTTGATGGGCATTGACGTCGACCGTACCATCATGGTCACTTTTGCTGTCGGTGGTGCTCTGGCTGGTGCAGCAGGTGTTTTTAACGGTCTTTTCCGTCCGCAAGGCGTTTTCTTCTTTATGGGATTTATCCCAGGTATCAAAGCCTTTACCGCTGCGGTTCTGGGCGGCATCGGGAATATTCCGGGTGCAATGTTTGGCGGACTTTTCCTGGGTATCTTAGAATCAGTTGGTCCAAACCTAATTCTCGAAGGCTTGGGTATTCCGGCTGTAAACCAGTTACGCGATGCTTTCGCCTTCTCCTTGCTGGTACTTATTTTGATCTTCCGTCCGCAGGGCATTTTTGGCGAACGTTTATCTGAAACCAAGGTTTAATGAGGTCTGCAGATGATTAATATACTCAAAGAAAACTTTCGTAAGGTCATTGGGCGCTTCGGTTTGCTGGGTAGCATCGTTGCCTTATATATCGCTACGCTGGGCGTGATCGAAGTCTTCTTCCCGCGTTTGATGATTGGCACCACCGTAACACTTGGACATATCTTTTTGCTTGCCCCCGCTCTGGGAGCAGGACTTTTTACAGCGAAAGAAATGAAATCCTATGGACCAACAGTTGCCTTTGTGGCAAGTGCCTTAACAGGTATGTTAACGAGCTTATCGTTGGTGTTAGTTACCTTCATTATCCAAGTCTTTGTCGTTCAGGTTAATCCTGACGCGGTCTTCAAGCTACGTGAAATGTTTGTCAACCTTTCGCCGCGCCTGCTTGAACTTTTGACTTTTGGTCAGGGGCTTGTGCTTGGTAATTTATTGCTGATTCTCGCCTTTGGTGTGATGGGGGCAGTTGGCGCCTCGATGGTTGTTTTGCCGGAAAAAGTTCGTCATGGTTGGACAAGCGGTCTGATTTGGGTTTTCGCGATTGGTCTTTTCTCCGAAAACGTTTCCCAAATTTTGAACGAACTTTCTGCCAAAGGGATTAATAAGCTGCTCTTTACGGGCAAAGCGCTTAATCCAATCGCTGCGCTGGTTGTTTTCCTGATTGCATTTGGACTTAGCTATTACGGCGTGAAAAAACATGCCGGTGCAAAAATGGCTTCCTGGTCACCCGAACAGCACAAAAAAGCAAATATTGGCTTCACTATTCTGGGCATTCTTTTCATCGTCTCTCTACCGTGGATTGTCGGACTTTTCCTTAGTCAGGCACTCTTTATCATCGGTATGTACGTTTTGATGGGCTTGGGCTTGAATATTGTGATCGGTTACGCTGGTCTATTAGACCTCGGTTATGTTGCCTTCTTTGCCTTCGGTGCATACACGATGGGTATTCTGACTTCCGCCGGAGAATTGGGACGCACGGATATGAATTTCTGGATGGCGTTGCCCTTTGCCGTTTTGGTGGGTGTGATTTGGGGCTTGATGCTCGGCTTCCCTGTTTTGCGGATGCGCGGTGACTA
>JANTFU010000328.1 GCA_024763295.1 Anaerolineales bacterium | reverse complement strand
GACAAATTCTCCCCCCTTCGGGGGGATGCGAAGCAGTTTCCTCACCAGATGTCCGAAGGGCAGAGGGGGGCAAAGGAGAACCCATGAATACCATCTTTTATCGCAGTGAAAGTGACCGCATGCTTGGCGGAGTCTGTGGCGGCTTAGCCACCTATCTCGGCATCGACGCAACCCTCGTGCGCCTCTTCTTCGTAATCCTTTTCTTTGGTACAGGCGTTGGCATTCTTGCCTACCTTGCCTTATGGATTATCGCACCAAGCGAATCTACCATCAACAAAGAACTCACCTGGAAAGAAAGCCTACAAGAAAGCGGCGAAAATCTTGGCGAGCGGATCAACAACGTTGGCAGCGACTTCACCGCCGCGATGCGCCAACCAAATCCCAAAGCCGGTGTCATCATTGGGGGCGCGCTAATTGCGCTTGGCGGCTTGCTCTTTATTGAAAATTTAGGCATTCCCGGCTTAGGCTGGCTCAACTTTGATGTCCTTTGGCCCGTACTTTTGATTATCGCCGGGACTGTCATGCTGGCTCGCCGTTCACAAGAAGGAGGCATCAATGAATAACCATAACGACCGTCAACCGAATTTGCTCTGGCCCGCGATTCTCATCATCGTAGGAATCGTCTTCCTCTTCCAAAATCTGGGCTTATTTGGTAGCACCAATCTTTGGGATAACATCTTCAAATTTTGGCCCCTGCTCCTGATTCTGCTTGGTATCAATGACATGGCGCAGAACAAAGGCATCGTCAGACCGACCATGACTATTGGCATCGGTGCAATCTTCATGGCAAGCAACCTCGGCTTCCTCGGTTGGGACTCATGGATGACGATCTGGCGTTTGTGGCCCGTTGTGATCATCGCCGTTGGCTTAGAGATTTTCTTCGGGCGCAAAAATATCGCCCTTGCCATGTTCGGCGTCGCACTCTCGCTGGCATTGCTGGCTGGCGGTCTCTACTTTTCAGGCGGCATTAGCGGCGTAGAGAGCCGTGTGACTGAAGGAGAAACCATCACCGGTACGGATATTGAACAGCCGCTAGGAGATGCCGAATCGGCAAATGTCCGCATCGACTCGTCCGTTGGCAAGCTGACCGTCACAGCACTCGATAACAGCGCCAACCTGCTCGAGGGCAGTATTCTCTCTGTTGAACGCGAGCGCATTCTCGAAAGCTACGACCTCAACGGCAACGAGATCGACTACTACCTGCACAGCGAGTGGCAGCCCGGCGTGAATATGAACAATCATAATCCGCGCCTTTCATGGGATTTGGCGCTGACGGATGCCATTCCGCTAGACTTAAATATTTCGCTCGGTGTGGGCGAATCAACCCTCGACCTGAGCGATCTACAAGTGAGCGAACTCGACCTTAGCATTGGCGTCGGCGAAACGAGCATCAACCTGCCCGTCGGCAAGTACACCGCTAAAGTGGACGGGGGCGTTGGTCAAACCACCATTGTGCTCCCTGCCAAAGGGCAAATCCAACTCAAGGTCGATGGCGGAGTCGGAGAAATCAGCATCGAACTCCCCGACAACATGGCAGCAAAAATCAATGTTGATCGTGGCGTTTCCGGTCTATCCGTCCCCGCAGGTTTTGATAAAAACGAAGATACTTACACCACCCCCGATTTTGATGAAGCGGAAAATTGGGTTGAAATCAGCATTGACCAAGGCATTGGCAATATCGCAATTAGCCATTAGACGTGAGACTTTAGACCTGAGAACCGCTCTAGCCGCCGTCCTCGGCGGCGGACAAAGTTCTCAGATCTAAAGTCTAAAATCTCAAGCCTTAAGGTAAGATAACCCCATGCAAGAACTGACCGAACGCTACCCTCTGCTAAAAGAAATCACCTTTCAAAACCTAAGCGGCTTAATTACAACCGCCGCTATTGCCCTGCCCAGCCTGTACAGCTACTTCAGCAGCACCCATGAATATCGTTGGATTGCACTCGGTTTGTACTTCATGATTTTCTTCTTCATCGCCGTTCGCGCGTTTGCACTTGAAGCCAACCCCTTACAAGCCGGCATTTACATTGCCTTCCAAACTGTGCTGGTCACTAGCTTAATAGCGCTGCCGCCGCATCACGAATACATCATCATTTTATTTTTTGTCCTCAGCGCCGAAGCGACCACTCTGTTGCCCGGACGCTATGGCTATTACTGGATTGCGGTCTTTGCCCTCATCACCAGTGCCACACTTGTCCTTTTAGCGGGACTCCAAACCGCGCTCTACAGCGCCCCTATTTATATTGGCGGCTTTCTCTTTTTTGGCGTTTTCGCCTCATCCGCAGCAAAGGCTGAAGCTGCCCGCAAAGAAAGCCAAACCCTGCTGCAAGACCTGCGCGAAGCCCATCAAAAACTACAAGCCTACACCGCCCAAGCCGAAGAACTGGCTGTCTCTGAAGAACGTAACCGTCTCTCGCGCGAGATGCACGACACGCTCGGACATCGGCTCACCGTTGCCATTGTTCAGCTTGAAGGCGCAAAACGGCTTATTAAAGAAAATCCCGACAAAGCCGAGCAAATCGTCGGCACTGTCCACGAGCAGATGCGCGCCGCATTGAGCGAGTTGCGCAGCACCGTTGCTACCCTGCGCGAGCCGCTTCAATCTGATATTTCGCTCAAAAGCGCCCTGCGCGCCCTCGGCGAAAACTTCCAAGCCGCCACAGAAATTCAAGTCGAGATGGCATTTGCCTACAAACTACCGGACTTCCCAGATGAATATCGCGTTGCGCTCTACCGCGCAGCACAAGAAGCCCTCACCAATGTACAGCGTCATGCCAAAGCGGATAAAGTACGCATGACACTCGAAATCCAGTCCGGCGAGATTAATCTGACCCTCTACGATAACGGGATCGGACTGCCCGATAACGCAGACAAACTTGGTTTTGGCTT
>JANTFU010000327.1 GCA_024763295.1 Anaerolineales bacterium | reverse complement strand
CGGACAGGTCGGCTTGCTGCACTCGAAGCTCTCGGAGGGCGAGCGTTACGACACTTGGCGGCGGGCGCGGGCGGGACAGTTGAAGGTGGTGATTGGGGCGCGTTCGGCGCTCTTTGCGCCGCTGCCCAATATCAAGCTGATTGTGCTGGATGAGTTTCACGATGGTTCGTATCACCAGACCCAGCCGCCTTTTTATGATGCGGTGCGGGCGGCGCAGGCGTATGCCGAAATTTGCGGCGCTGTTTGCATTTTGGGTTCGGCGACGCCGCCGATTGAGTATTTTTACGGGGCAAGCCCCCCTCTGCCCTATCGGGCATCTCCCCCAAATGGGGGGAGAACTGGCTCCTTCCCCCCTCGGGGGAAGGCTGGGAAGGGGGCTTTACTGGCACTCCCAAACCGCATCGCCGACCGCGATCTCCCGCCCGTTGACGTAATCGACATGCGTGCCGAGCTGCGCACGGGCAATACGAGCATCTTTAGCCGCGCGCTGCGCGAGGCGCTTGCCGAAACGCTGGCGCGCGGCGAGCAAGCCATTCTCTTTCTCAATCGGCGCGGCAGCGCCACCTACGTTTTTTGCCGCGATTGCGGGCATACGTTGAAATGTCCGCGTTGCGAGACACCCTTAACTTTGCATGGGGCAGGAGGCAGGGGGCAGTTGTTGTGCCATCGCTGTAATTACACACGGAAGATGCCGCAAAAATGTCCATCTTGTGGCAGCCGTAAAATCCGCGCGTATGGCTTGGGCAGTGAAAAGGTCGAAGCCGAAGTTAACGCTCTTTTTCCCGCCGCCCGCACCCTGCGCTGGGATTACGACACCACCCGCACTAAGGATGCCCACGAATTGATTTTGAGTCATTTTTCCGCTCACCGCGCCGATGTGCTGGTTGGCACGCAGATGCTCGCCAAAGGGCTGGATTTGCCCCTCGTCACTCTCGTCGGCGTTGTTTTGGCGGACGTGGGACTGAATCTGCCCGATCCATTCGCCGCCGAACGAGTTTTCCAGACCCTGACACAAGTGGCGGGACGAGCAGGACGCTCCGCGCGTGGTGGGCGTGTTGTGCTGCAAAGTTTCGAGCCAGAGCATTATGTGGTGCAGTTTGCATCCAAACATGATTATGCAGGCTTTTACGCTCACGAACTCGAACAGCGCAGGCGGCTCGGATATCCGCCCTTTGCCAAGTTAGTGCGTTTGGAATATAGAGATCGCAACCCTGCCAAAGCGGAAGAATCCGCAAATCAGCTTGCCGCCGAAATCAAGCAATTACTCACTACTAATAACTATCGACAAACTACTATAATTGGTCCCGTCCCTGCTTTTTTCTCGAAAGTCGATGGAGCCTATCGTTGGCAAATTATTTTGCGTGGACCTGAGCCTGAGACGTTGTTGCGAGATATGAGCCTGCCAAGGGGGTGGCGGGTGGAAGTTGAGCCGGTTAGTTTGCTATAATTTGAAAATCAGAATTATGGTTTCAAACCTTTTTTGTACACGGAGTTTTGCGGATTTTGCGGAGAAAAAGTATGATACATACAATTAAAAAAATAGCTACACCTTCTCAGATTCAAGATATGTTGCAACAGTACGAAGTCATGCTTAAACTGGTTGTAGATATTCGCCAGCGCATTTTATCGGGTGGCGGAGAAATGCACGCAGACAACGAGAAGATTTTGTTGGAGAAGGAAGGTAGCGAACAAGACGATCTTTGGGGCGCAAACTGGTACCCGAATGAAGAACGGATTGAATTCGAATCATTAATCAATATTCGTCCACGCCTAGGGAATCGGAGCATCATCATTCAAGACCAAAAACTGCGAGACCAAGTTGAATCTATAACCCGTGAACTTTTAGGAGGTGTGAAATGATTAAAAATAAAGAAAAACTCAAAGAACGCTTTCTGCGTGATTCCCTCCCCCGTCGCATGGGTGGATTAGCTGCAACGCTAGGACGAATTTCATCCGCTGCCAGAAATTCAAATGATCCCGAAGTCGTTACCGACCTGCTAGATGAAGCCAAACACCTCATAGAATGGACAGCCGCCGAAGCCGAAATCGAAACCGCTGCAGAACTTGTCAGAATGCAAAGATTAATCACACTCTGGCTAAGTGTATGGCGCGAAAACAGTCAAAATCATAGCCAACGAGTGTTACTCTCTGTACAGGCAAAGGATTGGTCTGATAGTGCGATAGATTTTTCGGGGTTGCTCTGAATCAGTCAGTTTGTTACGAAGAAAGGAGTTGCGGAGGGTGGAGCCGATTAGTTTGTTGTAGATGTGGAAAAAAAGTGGCGGATATGTCGCCACTTTTTACTTTAAGCCAAGATAGTTTTGAGAGACCTGTGTGGCAAACTATATTCAGTTTGATGACTTTCAATAGTATTCTGGAGGAAGAATATGAAGAAATATAAGGTACTGGTTGTTCTGCTGGCTTCTGTGCTGGCATCTTTTGGGTCACCGCAAATCGTGCAGGCGGATGTGGCACCCCCGTACCGCGCGCCAGGCTCGAATCTTGAGCCGGGCAACGAAGGTACTCAGGTGCGGATGGTGGCAGAAACGGTGACGCTTGATCTGCTACCCGACAGTGGCTCCGGCGGTTTGGGGCGCGCGAAGGTCACTGCGGATTTCACGATGCGTAATTTGGGAGATGCTGAAGAGACGATGGCAGCTCGTTTTCCGGTTGGGGCGAGTGATGGGTATGGCAACATCCCGCAAATTGCCGAGTTCACGGTTCAAGTTGACGGAACCCAGCGTCCAACACGGGCGATTACGGGGGCTGATCCGAATGGTTGGGAAGATTCTGTCCCCTGGGCGGAGTTTGATGTCAGCTTCCCGCCGGGGCAGGATGTCAATATCGTGGTGACGTATACAATCAGCGGCACGGGCTATTATCCCTTCTCGTTTTTTACCTATATTTTGTCAACCG
>JANTFU010000326.1 GCA_024763295.1 Anaerolineales bacterium | reverse complement strand
AAGGACCTGGCAGCCGCCCTTAAGCGGGAGCCTGTTGAGGTCTGGGACGATACGGCAAAAGCGCGTCTACTCATCGGACTCTCGCAGGGAATCCGTACAGGCTTTGATCGTCGCACCCACAAACAAGTCAAGCAGACCTATGTCCGCTTCAATTACAGTTATCTTGCCGCCCAAAATTTAGCTGGCTACGAAGCTGAAGAATTGATCGAAAAAGTGATGGATCATTTTGACGCGGCGCAAGAAGCCTTGCAAGATGCCTGGGGCGCGATGCTCTGGCACGAAAAAGTGAACACAGCCGCCACGCTCGCGGATATTGAATTTGCTACCGATAGTTTGGGTGAAGATTTCGCCCAAACCCCGCCCACCAAACTGTCTCCTGAAGAGCGCGAGACCGTGATTGCAGGGATTGGCAAAAAATATCTCAACAAAATTCATCGTGAGCTTTTGTTGCGTGCGATTACCGATCAGTGGGTTGAATATCTCACAAAAGTAGAAGCCTTGCGTGTCTCAATTGGCTTGGAAGCCTACGCACAACGTGACCCGCTGGTACAATATAGACGACAGGCATCGGAAATGTTCCAGCAACTCATGAGTGATATCCGCGCACAGGTTGCCAGCCGCGTTTTTGCTTACCAACCCCGCCGCTGGAATGTCACCCCGCTCGGCGCCACGCAAGTTGCCGTGGCAGGAACCGTCACTGGCAAAACCAAGCCCGCGAAGAAACGGAAAAAACGTCGTCGCCATAAATAACTACTGCGTGCCTAATACGTTAATTTTATGAACCAATACGACCCGACTTCAGCATTGAATATTTTTTTGGTACTCCCAAAAGCGGAATTACACCGTCATTTGGAAGGGTCGTTGCGGCTTGCCACCATGCTGGATATCGCTACCCAGCATGGACTAACCGTGCCCGCCAGTATGTTGCGTTTAAGCGACATGGTGCAGGTTGGCGACAAAGAACCGTACACATTCAGTAACTTTTTAGATAAATTCAAAACCCTGCGCCTTTTCTATCGTTCTCCCGAAGTGATTGAGCGCGTGACTCGCGAAGCGGTGGAAGATGCCGCACGCGATAACGTCCGCTATATGGAACTGCGCTTTACCCCCGTTGCATTGAGCCGCGCCGAACGTTTTCCACTCCACGATGTGATGGATTGGGTTTGCACCAGCGCGCGCCATACCGCAGAGAAATTTGGCATCACCGTCAAACTGATTGCCAGTGTCAATCGTCACGAAAGTGTTGACCTCGCTGAACAAGTTGCTTGGCTAGCGGCGGATTATCAAGACAAAGGCATTGTCGGCTTAGACATTGCCGGTAACGAAGCCGAGTTTTCAGGCAAGCCTTTTGCGCCGATCTTCCGTGAAGCGAAAGAGACGGGTTTGAAGATTACCGTCCATGCCGGAGAGTGGGGTGGTCCGGACAATGTGCGCGAAGCCATTGAGGTGCTCGGCGCAGATCGCATCGGTCACGGCGTGCGCGTGATGGAAGACCCGAACGTGGTTGCCTTGGCAAAAGAACGCGGCACCACCTTTGAAGTTTGTGTGACCAGCAATTATCAATCCGGCGTAATTGCTAAACTGGAAGACCATCCGCTGCCGCGCATGATTGACGCCGGATTAAAGACCACCATTAACACCGATGATCCCAGCATCTCACGCATTAGCTTGAGCACCGAGGTACAGATGGTAGAGAATCAGTTCAATTTGGGCATTCCCCAATTAAAAGAATTGACCATGAACGCGGTTAACGCTGCTTTTGTTTCCGCTGAGCAAAAAGAAAGGCTTGTTGCTCTCTTCCAAAAAGGATTAGAATAGGAATCGTCATCTGTGTTCAATAATCAGGATTTGGTGTTTCGTTAGAACGACAAAGGCGCACCTTTGGGTTCTTTCATCTTTAGAGAATTTTGTTTAGATGAAGAGAATGCAGAGGTGTTTTTTGTTTAGAACTGCATTGCACTTGGAGCATAGTGGAAAGTGCGTTGCAGTTTGGATTTACAAGAACAGGCTTTTTTACAAGACCCGATGTGCAACGCACCTTTTAGGGGCAATGCACATCTACAACCAAAGGAGTTTTTATGACCCAGGATCATTTCAATGCCCGTGACACCCTCAAAACCGACGGCGGCGAGTACACCTACTATCGCCTCGACGCCCTCGAAAAAGCCGGTCTCGTTGACCTGAAGAAGATGCCCTTCTCGATTCGCATTTTGCTGGAATCGGCGCTACGCCAATTGGACGGCAAAGGCATCACGGCTGAGGATGTCAAAAATATCGCTGCGTGGACGCCGCAAGGCAAACGCCCCGGCATCCCCTTTAAACCCTCGCGGGTTGTGATGCAAGATTTCACCGGCGTACCGGCAGTGGTAGACATTGCCGCCATTCGCTCGGCGGTGGATCGTCTCGGCGGGGATGCCGCCAGCGTCAATCCGCTCGTGCCGGTTGATCTCGTGATTGACCACTCGGTGCAGGTCGATTTCTTCGCCACGCCCGATGCCGAACAGCGCAACGTCGAGATCGAATTCCAGCGCAACAAAGAACGCTACGAATTTCTGAAATGGGGGCAGAAAGCCTTCGATAACTTCCGAGTTGTACCGCCCTCGACAGGCATTATCCACCAAGTCAACTTGGAATATTTGAGTGATTGTGTCCCCGCCCGTGAAGTGGATGGCGAACTGCAAGCCTTCGCCGATACGCTCGTCGGCACCGATTCGCACACCGTGATGATCAACGGTCTGGGCGTACTCGGTTGGGGCGTTGGCGGGATCGAAGCCGAAGCTGCCATGCTTGGTCAGCCCATCGACATGCTGCTGCCGGATGTGGTCGGCTTCAAGCTCTTTGGCGAGTTGCAGGATGGCGTCACTGCCACCGACCTCGTGTTGACCTGTGTGCAGATGCTGCGTGAACTTGGCGTGGTCGGCAAATT
>JANTFU010000325.1 GCA_024763295.1 Anaerolineales bacterium | reverse complement strand
TTGACATAGAGATAGTTGCTGCCAATGGTACCATTGATGAAATAGACGGCAAGCATATAGAGATTGGAAATCAGGAATACGCGGATGAGCGATTTCCAATTTGGGCGCATTTCTTCCACAAAAGTCATATAGAGCGCAGCGATGATAATAAAGCCGTGCGAGATGAAGGTTTGGAAAAAGCGGTAATGTGGAAACCCGTACATCCCTAAATCGGGCGTTAGCAGGGCTTGGAGTGCTCCGGCAATGCCAATCAGATACATAAATTCATAAAGAATCTTGTTGTTTGTTAGCAACATCCATGCGCCAAGCCAGACGAGAATGCTACATAAATGCAAGGGTAGCATCGTCTGGAGCGTCCACTCATTGAAGAAATAATTCCACAAATGCCACCCAATCTCGTTCAAAATCAGGATGGCAGCCATTGTATCGCGCACATCCTGTTTTTTCTTTGCGCTAAACTTTTTGCGTGATGTGTACAGCATAATAATGAAAAGAAGGATCGCGCCCAGTGCAATTAAATGTTCGATGCCGAAAAGCGCAAAGGCTTTTCCCTGATAATCGGCGGTGACGTAGGGCAAAATATTTGCAATATAGAAATCGTTAAATTTGCGTAGCAGTTCGATGATTTGTTGTGTATCCATATTTTTTCCCTGATTTTCTGAAAAACTAAGCCGGTTTTGTGTGCTTTAGTATACAGCTTTCGGCGTTTTGCGTAAAAGGCTTTAAGCGAAACGCCCCAGCCTTTTTGACCGGAGCGTTGAGCGGGAGACGGGATTCGAACCCGCGAATGCCAGCTTGGGAAGCTGGTGCCTTACCACTTGGCGACTCCCGCGTTGCGAGGGCAAATTATAGCACTTGCTTAAATGATGTCAAGCCTCGCGATTGAGCAGGCGCTCTGCCAGTGCGTAGAGCAACATGCCCGCTTCGCCTTGTGGATCAGCTTGGCGCAGGGCATTCAGCGCTAAATCAGTCATTTGGTCGGCGGCTTCTTGCGCTTTGTGACGCGCGCCTTCACGCTCCAGTAACATTGCCAATTCAGATATATCTTCCTTGCGACGGACACTGCCCGTTGTCCAGCGCTTAGCGAACTCGCCCTGTTTTTCAAGTCCAAACAAAACCGGTAGCGATTTCTTACGCTCAATCAGGTCACTGGCTACGGATTTGCCGGTGACTGCTTCGTCTCCCCAAATGCCGAGGATGTCGTCTTGCACCTGAAAAGCCAACCCCAGATAATGACCAAAATCGCGGTACGCAAGCCTAAGGTCTGCGTCCGCGCCGCCGCAGAGGGCACCGATCTCCATGCTGGCGGAAATCAGCGTCGCTGTCTTTCCGGTAATCATCTTCCAATAATCCCCAACATCGACCTGCTCACGAGTTTCGTAGTCGATATCCAAATGCTGTCCGCGCGTCAGGTTTAGGCAGGCGTTTTGAAAAATACGTCCGCTTTCGAGCACGGTCTCAGCGGGTTGGGTTTTTGCCAGGTCATTCAGCGCCATATTGGCGAGTACGAACATGCCGTCACCGGTGTTGATGGCTTGTGGCACGCCCCAAATTGTCCACGCGGTTGCGCGCCCGCGGCGAGTGGGGGAGTTGTCTTGAATATCGTCGTGTAGCAGCGAGAAATTATGGATTAACTCGATGGCAGCAGCGCCGGGCAGGGCGCTTTGGTAATCGCCGCCCACGGCTGCGGTGGTAAGTAAAAGCATCAGCGGGCGCAGACGTTTGCCGGTTGCTTTCGGACCCGCGCCCTCGCCCGTCCAGCCCATGTGATAGGTCATCATTTCGTAATAAAGCTGCGTGTGGGCTTCGTCAAGGCGTGTGAGTTGTCTTTTGAGTTCTTCTTCGATGGCTTGCTGAAATTTTTGCGTGAGTTTCATGGTTTATCGCTTTCGTGATGGGATGGAGTGACGTATAATTTTAGCACGAAGGAGCCGGAAAGAATGCAAAAACTACGCCGCGAATGGAATTTCTTACTAATCAGTGTGCTCGTCTTTTTGGCGGGCTTTTTTCTCTTATTTTATTGGATGTGGAACCCGCTGCATGCTTGGCGTTGGCTGGGTCTCGCCGCAGGATTTGCTGCCTGGCAACTGGGCTTTTTACGACGCAACCTGCATCTCAATCGGCGTACCGCTGAAGATGAGGTTTTGCCCAGCCTCGGCTGGGCGAACCGTGTTTCGTTTGCGCGCGGCATCTTTATCGCTGCGCTCTTTGGCTTCCTTTTCTCCCCCTGGGCGCAGGGCTGGCTGGCGTGGTTGCCCTTCTCTTTTTACCTGCTCGCAGCCCTGAGCGATTTTCTGGACGGTTATTTGGCGCGTGTTAGTAACCACGTCACGCCGCTCGGGAGCGCCCTCGACATGGAAAACGACTCGTGGGGCGTGTTGATTGTCACCATGCTTGCCTTTTGGTACGGGCAGGTACCGTTTTGGTATTTGCCGGTTGGATTGGCACGTTATATTTTTCTCTTTGGCTTGTGGCTGCGCGAGAAAATGGGGAAAGAAAATCACGAAATGCCGTTCAGCTATCGGCGGCGTATTTTTGCGGGCGTCCAGATGGGCTTTATCGTCGCTATGCTCGCACCGCTCTATGCGCCGCCCGCTACACACTTCGCGGCGACTCTTTTTGCCATCCCGTTCTTGCTCGGCTTTCTTTATGATTGGCTCATCGTCAGCGGCGCGCTTGATCCTGAAAAAGGCGCGGCATTTTTTGCGCCTTTTGCTTCGCCTGTTTTTCGGATTGCGCTACTCTTTTTGCGCGTAGGCACTGTCGCGCTTTTGGGATATTTCCTCTTTCAACAAAAACTTCCGCTCGTTTGGCAATTTGTTTTGATTCCGCTTGGAGTGTTGCTCTTACTTGGCGTTCTTGGTCGCTTGGCGGCGATTCTGATTTTGATTTTCCTCGCTTTATTGCTTGGCAACCAGCCATTGACA
>JANTFU010000324.1 GCA_024763295.1 Anaerolineales bacterium | reverse complement strand
CGCCAAGAAAGAAAGCAAAAAAGCTGCGGATTAACTGTACAATAATAGATTTTAGAAAAGCGTCTGGATTTATCAGGCGCTTTTTTGATTCGCCAAAACGAGCGTGAGGGGAAAATGTCCACACATATCGCTCTGCAAGATGCCCGACATCTCTCACAAGGACTCTGGAAAGTCACTGTTATCACCAACATCAAAGATGAGAAACAAGGGGATATGCTAAAATAGCGTTCAGATTTTCTTGCGGAGAGTATATGTCCCCAACCCGGATTGAAGAAAAAAATAACCGCCTGTGGTGGTTTCCCTCTGTTGAGGTCTTGCTATTCAGTTTTACATTTTTTCTGAGCCTTTTTGTAATGCCGATTCTATTAAATGGAGACGGCGATTTAGGGCGGCATATTACGATTGGGAATATCTTGCTCAAGACGCATCAAATGCTGCATAGCGATATTCTTTCGCACACAATGTATGGCAAAGAACTGATTTTGCATGAATGGGGCAGCGACCTGCTCTTCGCACTCATTCACCATTGGGCGGGACTAAACGGCATTGCGTGGTTTACAGCAAGCACAATTGCAGGCACTTATGCGCTTTTCACAGCGGGATTAAAGAAATTAAATATTCGTACGCCTATTCGTCTCTTGGCAGGGACAACGGCGATGCTAGTAGGCACCAATCATTGGCACACACGCCCGCACATCATCACGACCTTTTTCTTTGCCTATCTAATTTTGGTGCTCTTTGAGTACTACCAAAACGAAGATTACAAAATTCTCATCCCTTTGCCTATTTTGATGATTTTTTGGGCAAATTTGCACGGAGCCTTCATCACCGCGCTAGTGCAAATCGGTTTATTAGGCATCGGCTTATTGCTTGAGAAAAGATTTTCAGCCGTTAAAACGGTCTTCATTATCTTCGTTGCAGCCACGCTCGCTTCGCTCATCAATCCTTTTGGCGTCAGGATGATTACGCATAGTTTTGGCTACTTACAACTGAAGTATCTGGTCGATTTTACAAACGAATATAACAGCCCTAACTTCCATCACAGCATTATCTATCCCTATTTGGGTGTATTGCTCCTCACCACTATTATGGGATGGCGCAGCAAAACAAAAGCCAACTGGGTTTCACTGCTCTTTCTCTTCTTCTGGACAGGTTCGTCGCTTTATTCTGCGCGCAATATTCCGCTCTATGGCTTGGTAGCCGCCCTTTTTGGGGCACAACAACTTGAAGCCGAACTCAAAAATGGCTTCCCTGCCATCAATCAGCGCATCAATGCTTTCGACAAAATCGGTCAGCGGGCTTGGGGCTGGATGTGGGGCATTGCCTTCGCTATCGCGTTAATTGTCATGCAGATGCGGGGCAGCTTTAACGATGTGTTACAGCTTGGCAATCAATACAATCCCGCCCAATATCCTGTCGCAGCCATTGCAACGCTCGAAAAAGACGGGCTACCGCAGGGCAACATCTTTAACGAATTTGGCTGGGGCGGCTACTTGCTCTATCGCTTTGACGGCAAGGAACTCGTTTTCATCGACGGGCAAACCGATTTCTACGGTGAAGACCTAACCCGCACTTACGAGCAAATCCTAAATGGAGAAGGCGATTGGCAAACGCTTCTGGATGACTACCAAATCGACTGGGTTTTACTGCCGCCCAATCGTACCCTCTCAAAACTGCTCGCCTATGCGGATGGATGGGAAAACATCTATGCAGATGAGACCACCGTCGTCTTCGTGCGGAAATAAACGCAACGCGCCTGCCCCCCAACCGAAATCATCCCCGAACATTCCGAGCATGGACAATTGCTCATGCCCCATAAAAAACAGCCGCGCAATGCGCGGCTACTTGATTCCCAATTCCTAATTACCTTGTCAGCCCCTTCGTTCAGCGGCTGTGTTCTCAAAAAAACTTCTAACCACATGACATTTTATTTTTGAAGGTGGTTGAGTAGGTTGAGCGGAGCGAAAAGCGTATCGAAACCACATATTTCGGCGATTTTTGCCAACTTGTTGGTTTCGATACGGCGAAAAGCGTCGCCTACACTTCGACAAGCTCAGTAGCCACTCAACCAACGAACGCTTCTATGAAAAAATGTCATGTGACTAGAAAAATTTTATATCCGCTATGGCAAAATCTCACGTTTTACGCTTCACGTTTCACTTACTTACATCACGTCAGGCGCATTAATCGCCAACAGCGCCAACGCATTCGCCAAAACCTGCTTCGCCGCAGCGACCAGCCGCAAGCGGGCATCTCGGATGGAGTCGGTTTCGGCTTTGAGCACCGAAACGGCATGATAAAAAGAGTGGAATGCACTCGCCAGATCGTAGGCGTAGGTCGCCATCAGCATCGGGCGGTATTCATTCGCCGCTTCCTGCACTTTGGCGGGGAAGCGGGAGAGTAATTCGATTAGTTCTATTTCATGAGAAGAAAGTTCGTAGTCAAAAGTTGGCATGATTCCGCGAGGCGCATGCTCTTGCGCCGAAGCGGTCTCACCATCCGATGAGATTGCTTCGGCGGTGGAACTGCCTCGCAAATTCATCGCTTTTGTGAGAATGCTGGAAGCCCTTACATGCGCATTCTGAATATAGGGTCCCGTATGCCCTTCAAAGCTGAGCGCCTGCTCAACGTCGAAAACGGTGTCACGGGTGTTATCTACCGAGAGCATCGCATACGCCAATGCGCCCAAACCAACGGCATTAGCGACTTTGGCACGTTCTTCTTCGCTCAAGTCGGGATTTTTCTCTTTGCTGGTTTCGCTGAATCGCCGAATCGCTTCATCGGCAACTTCTTTAAAAAGCACCACCCGTCCACGCCGAGCGGACATAGCGCCTTCGGGCAGGCTCACAAAGCCATAGCCGAGATGATAGCATTTTTCGGCTTGCTCGAAACCCCACAATTTCAAAATCGCAAAGGCTTGCATAAAGTGCATCGACTGGCGCACGTCAAC
>JANTFU010000323.1 GCA_024763295.1 Anaerolineales bacterium | reverse complement strand
AATTTGGGTATCGAATACTTTTCGCTGGTTCATAACATAAGGATACCTTAAAATTATTTCAGACATAATATGTCTTATTCATATTGAGAATTGCTGGAATTTAGGGGAGGGGTGGCTACTTCCCCCCAAATTCTATTTTTGGCATTTGGGGGGATAAAGGGGGGCTGTTTTTGCACCGCATGAAAATACCAGAAAACTTTTGATCGAGTACTTAAAACGTAAAACGTGATTTTTCACGCAACACGTTTCACGTTTCAGATGCAAAGCCTCCCGAACGCTAAAAAACAAACACTCTCTTTCCTCTCGCCTCTTTCCTCTTTGCAGTACAATTCTCCCCGTGTTCAAAGAAATCAAAATTACCCTCCCCCTTAGCCTGCTCATCGCGGGCATTTTTTCGCTCTTTGAAACGGGCGATTATCTTTTCAGCTTTCTGCCTGCCGCGCTGATTCTTTTTATCGGCATCAGTGCTCTTTACAAAGGCTGGGATTGGGCAGGCAAGCCCCGTTCGCTGGCTTGGATACTCGCGCTCGCGCTCTTGCTGCGTTTGGTTTTGGCAGTTGCCTTTTATGTTGCCTTGCCTGTCAACGGTTATCCCGACAGCGAGCAGCAGCGTGCCGGTTACGTCTTCTTCGATGCCTTTCGACGTGATGCGCAGGCTTGGGATTTAGCATCCAGTGAGCAACCGCTTATCAGAGCCTTTAGCAAAGACTACAGCACTGATCAATACGGTGGTTTGCTGGCATTCAGCGCGGGCGTTTATCGTTTTTTTTCGCCGAGTGCCCATCGTCCATTGTTAATTGCGCTCATCGGTGCATTGGTCGCCACGCTCGGCACCCCGTTCTTTTGGCAAGCGGCAAAATATCTTGGGGGTGAAAAACTTGCGCTGCCCGCTACGCTGATTTTTGCCTTTTACCCTGAAAGTATCCTCGTCGCCTCGTCGCAGATGCGTGAGCCGTTTCTGATTACCTTTGTCGCCGTGGCGTTGTGGGCAGCGCTGGCGTGGCGCTCCCCTGCCCTAAAGGGAACGAGGGGGGGGGCACAAGTTGGCGTTGGCGTAGCGCTAATCGGCATGTTACTCGTTTCGCCCGCGATGGCGATTATCACACTGCTTTTTCTCGGCGTTTTTGTCCTCCTGCAAAACGAAGAGAACAAACTCACCCCAAAGACCATCTCGCTCTTTGTTGTTGTGCTTATTCTCTCACTTTTTCTGCTTTCTGCCGCGCTTGGGCAAACCAAGATCAACGCCAACAATCCGCTCGGTGTGATCGTCGAGTGGACGCAGCGCGCTATTCTCTGGGATGTCTACCAATTGGAACGCGGTTCGGGCTGGGTGCAAAAACTTTTCAACGAGATGCCCCAATCCTTGCACTTGCCTTTTGTGGCTGGCTACGGGATGGCGCAGCCGGTACTCCCCGCCGCCTTCGTCGAGCCGACCACCGAGACATGGCATTACTTGGCGATTTTCCGCGCGTTGGGATGGTATGCCCTTGCTCCGTTACTGCTCTACGGGCTTTTTACGCTCCCAAAAGCGGATTCTGCCCTTGCGCGCCGCATCTGGACGTGGTTTGGGCTGGGTAGCTGGGCTTGGATTATTTTTACTGCCCTAAGAGCGGGCGGCGACCAATGGGACAATCCGCGTTATCGGGTGATCTTTATTGCCATCCAAGCCTTGTTCGCGGCTTGGGCGTGGAATCAACATCGGGATGGTAAAAATAGCTGGTTGCCGCGCATTTTAACGGTAGAAGTGATTTTTCTGGCATTCTTTACCCACTGGTACGCAAGCCGCTATTACGTCCGCTTCGGGGCATTATCCTTCGGCGCAATGGTGGCGTGGATTTTGGGTCTTTCTGCTCTCGTCATCCTGATGGGCATCATCCAAGACCGCCGAATAGAATGATTCTGCGAGGCAGCTTTACCGCCGAAGCAGTCTGCCCCTGAAGATGAGACCGCTTCTTCGCAAGTGCGTGCTCATCGCGGAGTCAGGCAAGCGTAGGCATTGCGTTGCTTGACAGGGTGACTTGAAACCTTATAATTCAGACTTTGAAAATTGAAAAATATTTGGAGATAAAATGCCCACTGCATTAATTACAGGAATTACAGGTCAGGACGGTTCGTATCTGGCTGAATTGTTGCTCTCAAAAGGCTACGAAGTGGTCGGGATGGTACGTCGTACCAGCACGGTGCGCTATGATCGCATTGACCATCTTTTGGATCAGCTCACAATCGTACAAGGCGATTTGCACGACCAAGGCTCGTTGCTGAATATTCTTGAAGAATACAAGCCGAACGAAGTGTATAACCTTGCGGCGCAGTCCTTTGTGCCCGCTTCGTGGAGCCAGGCGATTTTGACTGCTGAAGTGACCGGCATCGGCGTGACGCGCCTGCTCGAAGCCATTCGTTTGTATGATAAGAGCATTCGCTATTATCAGGCGTCGAGCAGTGAAATGTTCGGCAAGGTGCTTGAAGTGCCGCAGAAAGAGACCACGCCTTTTTACCCACGTTCACCGTATGGCGCTGCGAAAGTTTATGCCCATTGGATTACAGTTAATTATCGTGAATCGTATGATATTTTTGCGACTTCCGGCATTTTGTTCAACCACGAAAGCCCGCGTCGTGGACTTGAATTTGTAACCCGCAAAATCACCGATGGCGTGGCAAAAATTAAGCTCGGGATGCAGAACGAACTGCGTTTGGGTAATCTCGATGCGCGCCGCGACTGGGGCTATGCCGGTGATTATGTTGATGCCATGTGGCGGATGCTACAGCACGACGTTGCCGATAATTTCGTGATTGGCACCGGCGAAACCCATGCCGTGCGTGAATTTTGCGAACACGCGTTTGGGTACGTCGATTTGGACTACAATGATTATGTCGTCGTGGACCCGAAATTCTATCGTCCTGCCGAAGTCGATCTGCTCATCTCCGACCCGACCAAAGCGCGCGAAGACCTC
>JANTFU010000322.1 GCA_024763295.1 Anaerolineales bacterium | reverse complement strand
CAACCTCGGTGTCATTGGCGCTGGTCTCTACGCTAACGCGACCCTCCTGCCTGTTTTGAAAAACACGAATATGGAACTGGTCGGCATCGCCTCGGCTGGCGGTCTCAAAGCTCAAAATGCTGCCAAGAAATTTGGCTTCGACTATGCTACATCCAGCGCAGATGAGATCATCAACGATGAAAATGTAAATACGGTTGCCATTCTCACTCGCCACGATTTACACGCCGAACTCGTTATTAAAGCCCTCGAAGCCGGTAAACACGTCTTCGTCGAAAAACCGCTGGCAGTAAACAGTGAACGGTTGTCAGTGGTCACTGAACAATTACGCAACACGCAACACGCAATACTCACCGTCGGCTTCAATCGCCGCTTTGCTCCGCTTGCCCGCGAACTAAAATCCTTCTACGCCGACCGCGTCGAACCCCTTCACATCCACTATCGCGTCAACGCGGGCTACATCCCGCTCAAACACTGGCTGCACGACCCCGAACAGGGCGGTGGGCGCATCATCGGCGAAGGCTGCCACTTCATTGATTTTGTGACCTTCCTTGTTGGTCAAAGCCCCGTCAGCGTGATGGCGCACGCCTTGCCCGACAACGGCAAATATCGTGAAGATAACGTCTCGATGACCTTCAGCTTCCCCGATGGCTCGATTGGCGTGGTCGATTACCTTGCCAATGGCGACAAATCCGTGCCGAAGGAGCGTGTTGAAGTTTTTGGCGGCGGCAAGGTCGCTACGCTGAATGATTACCGTTCGCTTGAAATGGTGCATAACGGCAAACGCAAAACAATCAAAAACCGCCTTGGTCAAGATAAGGGCTGGAAAGATGAAATGCTCGCCCTCGAAAAAGCCGTTAAAGCTGGCGAGCCGCCCATTCCCTACGAGCAACTGATCGGCGTGACCAAAGCCAGCTTCGCGGCGGTTGAGTCGCTGCGGAGTGGGGAGAAGGTCTTGATTGACAAGATTGAAGAATAAACGTAGTATATACAAAAATGTATATACTTTGCGAGGTTTATGATGGATACCGCAACATTATTTATGAATGGAGGCAGTCAAGCTGTTCGCTTGCCGAAAAAATTTCGTCTTGAAGGGACGCGGGTAATCATTAAAAAAATTGGGCATCTCTTGGTGCTGATTCCATACGATCAAGTTTGGGATTCTTTTGAAGAAGGATTGTCCATGTTTCCTGATGATTTTATGGAAGATAGAGCGCAGCCGAAAATGCAGGAACGGGAGAGCCTTTTCGAATGAGATATATGCTTGACACGGATATTTGTATAGCACTTATCCGGCGGAAATCTCCCTTGTTGATTGATAGAGTTAAATCTTACCCTCCTGATACCTTGGGCATATCCGTAGTTACGTTGGCAGAATTGCAATATGGCATTGCAAAGGGAAATAACCCGAAACGCGCGCAAGAAGCTCTGCTAAAAATTCTTGCCCCCTTTGAGATCGCAGATTTTGATAGTGAAGCAGCCATGCTTTATGGTCAAATTCGCGCTGATTTGGAGAGTAGGGGCGAAATTATCGGTCCCTACGATCTTCAAATCGCGGCTCATGCCAAAGCCTTAGGGGTAATTATGGTAACAGGCAATACGCGCGAATTTAATCGTGTTGAT
The DNA here is from genome assembly GCA_024763295.1 of Anaerolineales bacterium. GTDB lineage: Bacteria > Chloroflexota > Anaerolineae > Anaerolineales > Villigracilaceae > Desulfolinea. The sequence continues at coordinate 1,339 of JANTFU010000322.1, read as the reverse complement.
GGGCTGATTGTCGAAAATTGGCTGGATTGACCTCCTTGAACCGTCTCTTTAAGATAACAACCCAACTCGGCTTAACCCAAGTCGGGTTCTTTGCGTTGTATAAACTTGGCTTGAAAACAGGCTACTATAAGCGGACGACTGCCCGAAGACCAAAGACCGACCTCCGTCCGCCGTCCTCTGTCCGCTTCCTTTTCGATTTCCCTTCCAAAGAAGAACTTCTCGCTGTTCTCGGCGATGACGGTCTAAAAAAACTCCTCGCCGAAGCCGACCATATCGTGGATGGAAAATTCCGCATCTTTGGCGGCGAACTGCTCGACATCGAACTCGACCTCGGCTTGGTACCGCGTCACTGGACAGATTACGAAACCGGCAGAGCCAAAATCCCCGCTACTGAATACCGATCACTGAACACTGCTCTAAACTTGCCCCTTGATACTTGCGACTTGAAACTCATCTGGGAACCCGCCCGCTTCGGATGGGTATTCACCCTCGGACGCGCCTTCCTTGCCTCTGACGATCCCAAATATGTCGAAGCTTTTTGGCATTATTTCGAGACCTTTGACCGCGCCAACCCCGTCAACATGGGACTGCACTGGATGAACGGGCAGGAAGTCGCCCTGCGGATGATGGCGTATGTCTGGGCAGCCCAAATCTTCGCAAACTCAACCGAAACAACGGGAAAACGGGAAAACAGGATAACGGGTTCTATCGCCGAACACGCAACACGCATCACACAAACTTTAATCTACGCCCGCTCACAAAACAACAATCATCTCATCAGCGAAGCCGCTGGACTTTATACGGCTTCTCTTGCCCTCCCCGATCACCCCGACGCCGATAAATGGCGCAAACTCGGCATTAAATGGCTCAACTGGAGCTTCGAGAATCAGATTGACGAAAAGGGCGAATACATCCAGCATAGCGTCAACTACCATCGCCTGATGTTGCAACTGGCTTTATATACAAATTCTCTCACCACAAAGAGCACAAAGGGACACAAAGAAAAAGCAAAAGATTTTCTTCGTGCGTCTTCGTGGTTAACCCCAAAAGCGAGACAGAATCTTGCTCTATCAACGCGCTGGCTCGCAGACTTGACCGATCCCATCTCCGGCAACACGCCTAATCTTGGCTCCAACGATGGCGCTTATATCTTCCCGCTCGCCAACGGCGACTTCCGCGATGCCCGTCCAGTCGTGCAGGCAGCCTCGCAAGCCTTTTTGAACGAAGCGCCGTTTTTAGCAGGTGAATGGGATGAGATGGGGCTTTGGTTTAAAATTCTAACATTCCAACGTTCAAACCTTTCAACATTAAACCTGCAACCTTCAACCTTGAACCCCTC
>JANTFU010000321.1 GCA_024763295.1 Anaerolineales bacterium | reverse complement strand
TACCTTGCCCCGCATCTCGACGGCTACAAAATCGACCTAAAATCCATGCAAGAGAAAAATTATCGTCAGTTGGGCGGAACACTCCAAAATGTGCTGGATAGCATTATCCGCACAAAGGCGTTGGGGATTTGGCTCGAAGTGGTCACGCTCGTTGTGCCGGGATTCAACGACTCAAACGCGGAGTTGTGGCAGGCTGCCCGTTTTTTGGCTTCAGTTTCGCCCGATATTCCTTGGCACGTCACCGCCTACCACCGCGACTACAAAATGACCGATAACGAAAATACACCGCTCGAAACCCTCGTCCGCGCTGCGGAGTTGGGACGTGAAGCGGGCTTAAAATACGTCTACGCCGGAAATGTGCATGGACGCGCGGGCGAGTACGAATCAACATTTTGCCCAAACTGTCAGCGGGCGCTGATTAAACGGGTCGGTTTTTCGGTGCGAGAATACGGGCTGACAAACGACGGCAAGTGTCCGCACTGTGAAACGGAAATCGCCGGGGTCTGGACAAAGCAAAAAGACGGTATCAAGTTGAATGGCTGGGGCGTTCCGCGTGTGATCTAAATCCACAAAATAAAAAGCCGAGTTTCTTCGAAGCTCGGTTTTTCTTTCCTCATCCTACCCAACCGGCGGCGCGGCTTTGCCATAATCGAGGATATCGCGCACGCCGGTGCCGCCGGTCGGCGGACCGACGATGCCCTGATCTTCCATTGCATCAATCAGACGTGAAGCGCGCGTATAGCCGATGCGCAATTTGCGCTGCAACATCGAAACCGAGCCGCGCCCCTGACGACGGCAAAGATCGACAGCTTCGTCGAAAAGCGGGTCGATCTTTTCAGCGGGATTCAAAATTTCTTCATCGAACATCTCAACCTGCTTGAGCGGCACGCCCTGTGGCAGGGAATTAAATTGTTCGGTAATTTCGGCAAAAGCACTTGGCTGCCCCGCTTGCACGCGCCAAAAATCAACCAAACGCGCCGTCTCAATATCCGAGATGAAGACGCCCTGCAAACGCGCAGGTGCAGGCGCGTCTGGCGCCTGATAGAGCATATCGCCGCGCCCCAGCAAACGCTCCGCGCCGGGGTGGTCGAGAATGACGCGGCTATCCGTGCCGGACGCCACCGCAAAGGCGATGCGCGCCGGGAAGTTGGCTTTAATCAAGCCCGTCACCACATCCACGGAGGGGCGCTGCGTAGCCAGAATCATGTGAATACCGGTTGCCCGCGCGAGCTGCGCCAAGCGCGTAATCGTGCTTTCGGTTTCTGTCGGCGCAATCATCATCAAATCGGCGAGTTCGTCAATCACAATCACCAAATAGGGATATTTTTTACCGCCCTTCGCTTCAATACGCGCATTGTATTCCATGATATTGCGCGCCCCAAGCTGAGCAAATTCGTGATAACGCTTATCCATTTCGCGCGTCATCCACTGCAACGCGCCAATCACTTTCTCGGTATCCACAACCACCGGCGCAAGCAAATGCGGGATGCCGTTGTAATTTGTCAATTCCACACGTTTAGGATCCACCAGCACAAGTCGCAACTCATCGGGCGTTTTGTGCAGCAGCATGGAGGTCAAAATCGCGTTCACACAGACCGATTTACCGGAGCCGGTCGTGCCTGCAATCAACAAGTGCGGCATGCGCGTCAGATCCGCAACTTGCGGATACCCCGCCACATCGCGCCCAAGCGCAAAACCCAACTCCATTTTTTCAGCGTCAAAACTCTCGCTCTCCAAAATATCGCGCAGTGCAACCATCGTCGTCTCGTCGTTCGGGACTTCAATGCCAATATAGCCTTTGCCCGGCACCGGCGCCTGAATGCGGATGCGCGAGGCTGCCAGTGCCAGCGCCAAATCGTCCGCCAACGAAGAAATCTTGTTCACACGCACGCGCGTTTGTCCCTTGCGCGTAGAAATATAGCCCGGCTCGACGCCAAACTGCGTAATGGTCGGTCCGCGATTGATTTCGACGATATTGACCGGCGCGCCAAAGGATTCGAGCGTTTCTTCAATCAATTCTGCCCGCTGAGCGATGAATTCTTCGTTCATGCTGGGGATGGTGCCAGGATCGAGAATCAAATCCACAGGCGGGAGCAGCCATTCAACGGTATCGCTCTCCTCTCCGGGCAAATCAGCCTGTGAAGCGGATGCCTGTCTGGGCGCTGGGTCGTATCCCCCCATCTGCACGGGCGGGGTCTTCCGCTGCGGGTAACGTTCCGCCATCCAAATGTCGAACTGTTCCTTCCATATCCCATAAATCTGCACAAAAAAGGGGCTAATCAATTGGAAGAGTTCCGGCACCGTTTTATCGAACGTAATGGCAATCCCGATCAGCAGCCATGCCAAAAGCATAATCGCCGCGCCCAACCCGCCGAAGTTAATTTGCAACAAACGCATGAAAAGCGAGCCAAAATACCCGCCCCCAATCTTGCCATCAGCAAAAGCGACTTGGTGAATCGGATCGGTGGTGAAAAGCTGCAAAACGGGCATTAACCAAAAGAAGAGAATCGCCAAACCGGTAACACGCTCAATCGTCAGTTCGGGGATGCTCTCTTGATTGCGCACGACCAGCCAAATACCGCCTGCGATGAGCAATAGCGAAAAAAACCACGCGCCCCAACCAAAAGAGCGCTCCAGAAAGCGACTCCAGATATTGATAACCGCGCTGCGATTGGGCGAAAGCAAGCTGAAGATGGTCAGAATACCGAGGATACCCAGCACAGTGCCCAAAATATCCAGCTTGCGATTGATGGAAAGTTCACGCCAGAAATCAAGCTGAAAGGGATTTTTTTGCGGGGGAGGGGCTTTTTTTTTCTTTTTCTTGGCAGCCATAAGAAAATTTTTGGGGTTAAAGAGACACAGTTTTCGCGCAAAAAGTATAGCACAGATGGTCTGTGGGCACGATTTTAGAGGCGGGGTTTAACAGCGATGAGCACTCGCTTTCACCATTATGAAAGCGCT
>JANTFU010000320.1 GCA_024763295.1 Anaerolineales bacterium | reverse complement strand
CAAATTGGCAAAGCCGCCTTCATCGTAACAGGGGATGACAAAGTTTGGGTTCATTTGGTTTTCCTGTTTTTAATGGAACACGGATTCAACAGAATCTCACAGATGTCTTAAGGTTATATGCACACACTGCGCAGGATTATACTGGGAGCACTTCATATTGAAGCTGATTTATGTTTTTATTTCTTGAGCTATTTTTTGATAACAAAGTCTACTTTGTTTAATCACTTCTTGGGTAAAGATTAGAAGTACAGGTAGGGGAAAAGGCACTGTGATAAGCCAGCGCCAAAACCACCCTTCAAAGTCTGAAATTATTGCTGGGTTTGGAATAACTGCTTCCGCAACCATTCCTCCCACTGCAGCCATAATACCAGTGAGAAGCAACAACCCCTTAATTTTCCACGAGTTTTTAAGAGACCTTCTGAAACAAATCCTCGATATGTTTCTCCTTTGTTTCGACGATAAATCACGGAGTTCAGGGATAGATTTTAGTGCCCAATAAATTTTCATTACAGTACCTTTTTTCTTCTTTCCACTTTCTATTCTCTATTTTTGCTTCTGCACCCACATCTGCTCGCCGTCGGTGTAGACGTGCAGCCAGCCGTTCAAGTCAGTGCGCAGGAGTTCGTAGCCTTCGAGCGCGCGCAGGGTGGCATCGTCGGGCAGACCAAACTCATCGTCGGCGGCGACACTCAGAATGGCGAGTTGCGGATCGAGCGCAGCAATCCATTCGGGCGGGTTGAGCGGGGCATAGCCGGAATCGGGCAGGAGCAAAACCGAGACATTGCCGAGTTCTTGTGTGGATGCGAGACTCTCGTAATCCATGCCGATCGGAAGCAGCGCACGGAAATTATCCCACTCAATCAGGATGACCGCGCCGCGCGCGCCCACGGCATGATACTGCATGGACGCACCCTGCCCGAGATCCAGAACTTCTCCCGTTTCCGCGTAGGTGATCGGGATACCGTTATCGGCAAGATATTTATGGAGCGAGCGCGAGGCGTAAGAGGCTTCGCGGTTGCCGCTCCACAAGACTTCGGCAGGATGGAAGCGTTCGAGCGTGCGCGGCAGGGCAGACAAGTCATCTTCCTGCGGCGAGGCGATAATCAACCAATCAAAATCGCGGTCGAAGGGCGGCAGTCTTTTGCCGAGTTCAGCGGCGAGATTAGACGCGCTTGGTCCTCCGTTGATCAGCAAATTGCGTCCATCAGGCGTTTCGATGAGAACGGCATCTGCGGAGCCAGCATCTATGAAAATCAGATGCAAGTTGCCATCGGGCAGGGCAAAGACCATCCGCCAGACCTGCACGACGACCAACGTTAACGTGATTAAAAATGTGGGCTTGGAAATTCTTTTTAAAGGGAACCCAGCCAACGTCCAGGCGAGCATAGCCAAATAGACGAGGATAATCAGCAGGAGTTTGGCATCCCCAAGCACAAGGACGCCGTTTGGCATCCGGTCGAAAAATTCCACCATCCGAATCGTGTAGGTAGTGAAGGGTAGTGCGAAAATCGCAAAGATTTTGCCGAGCGGCATCAACAGCAAACTGGCGATGAGGGCGATGCCGCCGAGTATCATCACGAGCGGCTGGACGGGCAAAATAAATGGATTGGCGATGAAGGAGATGAGCGAGACGCGCCCGAAGTGATACGCCATAATCGGGATGGTGGCAAATTGCGCGGCTAGGGTGAAGAGGAAAAATTCACCGATGGGACCGGCAAGCTGCTCGGCACGCTCCTGTGACATAATACGTGCGGCTTGACGAATAAACCACTGCGCAAGCGGATCGGCAAAGAAAACCAACCCGGCGGTGGCGGCAAAAGAAAGCTGAAAGCCGACATCCCAAAGCACCATCGGTGTGCCGACAACCGGTGCGATGACCATTGCAATCGCAACAAAAAGCAGCGATGTGACCGCATCTTGTTGCCTGCCAATCTGTCTGGCGAAGAGCGCAACCGCGCCCATGATGGCAGCACGCACGACCGCCGCATCCGCGCCGACGAGCAGCGTATAGAGGCTAATAACAACGACTGCGACAAGTGCGCCAACTTTGTCGCCAAAGAGTTTGCCGAAAAAAACGACGAAAATCCCTGCGATGATGGTGATATTAAAGCCGGAGATGGCGATGATGTGCGTGGTGCCGGTCTCTTTGAAAGCGCGTTGCAGGTCTTTGGGCAAGCCGCTATCCACGCCGAGTAGAATGCCCGCTAAAAGCGAGGCTTCGGGATCAGGAAAGAGTTCGTAGACATTGGTGAGAGCGCGTTCTTTCAGGTCGAAGATGGCACGTTTGAGCCAATGTCCGCCACGCTCTGCGGGCAGCACGGTAATTTCACCGTTGCGTACATAGGCATGGATGTTGCTGAGGGCAAGATAATCTTTATAGGAAAACTCTTCGTTTTCAGGAGGCGTTTCAAGCACACCGCGAATACGGATGGGTTCACCGTAATGATAGCGCTCGTTATCATAGACACGTACAAGAATCTTGCCATGGACTTCGAGATCGTTTTTCTTGTCGGGGCGGTCGATGCTTTGGGTATCGACGATTAAGTTAGTGTAATTGTCACGATAGTCGGCTTCGTCGGAGATGACACCCTTCATGACCATCTCGTACTCACGATCTGTAAACCAGATGATGTTGAAGGGGTCTTCTTCGTCAGGCAGCCAATGTTGAAAATACGCTGCGCCAACAAAGAGAAAGAGTGGTAGCAAAAAATGGATCGGCGAAAGTTTAAGAAAAAACTTGGGCGTGCCTTCTTTTTCGCGCCAACGCTGAATGATGATGAGAAAAACAGCAACCCCGATTGAAATAATGCCCCCACCCAACCAAAAATCGATTTCGTGCGGCAAGGCGCGCGAAAGCACGATTCCGCCGAGGAAGGAGATGGAGATGAGGGTGAGGGGGGTGAGAGCGGGGAGACGGAAGCGCACGGTTGAAAATAACATCTAACAGGTCTTGAAGACCTGTTAGATG
>JANTFU010000319.1 GCA_024763295.1 Anaerolineales bacterium | reverse complement strand
CTTACCGATGACCTTGAAACGGATTTGCATCTCGTCAGCGAAAATGCCCTGCGCTTCTTTCTCGCCCAGCAGGACGCCATCCGTATGTTGATGTTTGAAGCCATCCATTTTCCGGAGATGAAAGCAGCTTTGGCGCAAAACCCAAGCAGCATGATCGAATTGCTGGAACGCTATTTCCGTAAACAGATCGAAGCAGGCAAAATGCAAGCGATCGATCCGCAGGTTACAGCACAGAGCTTTATGAGCATGATTTTTGGGTATGCCATCGGCATGAACCCCATCAGGGATTTGCTGCCTGCCCAAATTTCCGCCGAAGAAATGAGCGCCGAATTTGTGCGCATCTTTTTGGCGGCGCTTTCTTAATATTTTGTCATTGCGAGCGAAGCGAAGCAATCCCCACCGCAATCGGGAGACTGCCATGTCGGACTATCGTCCTCCTCGCAGTGACGCAGAAAAGGAAAATAAAATGACTCTCAAAGAGTATTTCGCTTGGTTCAAAAGAGATTGGGCAAAAGCGGGGCTGCTCATCGCCGTCTTTCTCTTCGCTTTTCTCTTCGTCCTCGTCAAAGATAACGACTTTGTACTCTTCCTCCTGTTGCTCCAAACGCCGCTCTATTTTCTCCACGAAGCGGAAGAGTATATCTTCCCCGGCGGTTTTGGTAAATTCTTCAATATGGATATTATGAAATTCGAGACACCCGACAAACCCCTTGATGAGAATTTCATTTTCGCCATTAATATCATCTTGATCTGGATTGTCTTGCCGACCTTCGGTTTGCTCTCTGCGCGAAATTATCAATATGGTCTTTGGTTGCCCTACTTCTCATTTTTTGCCGGTTTTGCACACATAGCACTTGGGATTAAAGCCCGCAAACGCTATAACGCCGGTTTGATTGTCAGCCTATTCGTGAATATTCCAGTGGGGGCGTGGTCGGTGTTTTATCTCGTGGACCAAGGTCTGCTCCCCAATATTTTTCTGAACCCGCACTTTTTTATCGGTCTGGGACTGAACCTTGCGCTGCCGGTGATCGGAATGATGAAGTACAAGCAACATCTGCGCACGCTCGCTGCTAACGGGTAATTTTTTCACAAAGTCTCTCTCAATTTTCTCTTAAACTCTGCGTGCTCCGCGTGCTCTGTGTTGTAAGAAAGGAAAAATCTCATGTACGTCGAAAAGAAAAATTCCCCCAAACAAATTCTCGGCAAGATTAGAGGCTTAATCAACCCGCCCAACGTGCAGGTCAAAGAGATCAGCCCAAGCGTCAAAATCCTGCGAGATGTTCACATCCCCACCCGTGATGGCTCGTATGTGAGCGCCAATATTTACATGCCCTCGCACGCAGGCAAATTCCCGGTCTTTCTCTCGCTGCATCCCGCCCGCAAGGACGTGCTCTGCAAAGACGGCTATATGCACATCCAGTTCCGCTTTGCCCGTCAGCCGGGTACGATCAGCTTTTCCAACGAAACCAGCTTTGAAGCGCCCGATCCCGATTTTTGGGTGTCGAACGGCTATGTCGTCATCAATATCGATAAACGCGGATTTGGTCTGTCACCCAAAGGCTCTTCGCCCCAAAAGTTCTTTGATCAGGACGAAATTGAAAACCTGTACGATGCGGTCGAATGGGCGGGCATCCAGCCTTGGTCGAACGGCAATGTCGGGCTGTTGGGCGTATCCTATCTGGCGATCAATCAATACAAAGTCGCCGCCATGCAGCCGCCGCATCTCAAAGCCATCATCCCCTGGGAGGGCGTCTCCGATCTTTACAAAGATTGGTTTTACCCCGGTGGCGTGCGTGAAGACGGGTTTACGCCCTTTTTCTCGGGGCGCATCCAGCAGTTTGGCTATGCTATGGATCTGCGCAAGGAACAGACCGACCACGAAACCCGTGACGAATGGTGGCAATCTTTTGTAGCGGATTACGAGAAGATTCAGGTCCCGATGCTGAATTGCATCAGCTTTGCATCGCAGATGATGCACACCCGTGGCAGCGATCGCGTGTACAAATTGGCTGGGTCGGCGCACAAATGGCTGTATACCCATCGAGGCGGCGAGTGGACTGCCTACTACAGCACCGAAGTGAATGCCCTTATGTTGAAATTTTTCGACCACTTCCTGAAAGACACCGCCAACGGCATGGACGAGCATCCCAAAGTGCGTCTTGAAATCCGTGAGTTTGGGCATGAAGTCAAAGAAGTTCGTTATGAAGACCAATTCCCGCCTGAAAACGTAGTTTGGACGCCCTTCTATCTGGATGGGCAAAAGAAAACAATGTCGTTGAGTTATGACGTTACCGAATCTGCCCCGAGCTTTGATCTCGCAAAAGACAGCCTGCAATACACCTACACCTTTGAGCGCGATACCGAGATTGTCGGTCCCATGAAACTGACGCTCTACGTCGAACTCGAAGGCTGTGACGATGCCAATCTTTTCGCTGGTATCCAGAAATTCCATGATGGGAAGGAAGTCAACTTTGACGGCACCTACGGCTTCCCGAACGACATCGTGACCAAAACTGCCCAGCGGGTTGCCCTGCGCGCCGTCAACGAAGAACTCAGCACGCCTTATTCTCCCGAACATGATTTTGATACCCTCAAGCCGCTCTCGCAGGGCGAAGTTTCCAAAATGGAACTCCAGCTCGAACCCTCTGCCACCTACTTCCGCAAAGGCGATGAACTCCGCCTCGTCGTGCAGGGACGTTACTTCATCAGTGGTGTGAAGGTCAACCAGCCTTTTACTTATAAGAGAAGCACAGTCGGTAGGTGCAAAATCCACTCATCGGCACAATATCGCAGTGAGTTGTTGATGCCTGTGATTGAAAAGTAAACCAACTCTACAAAGAAAACTGCTCAAGACGATATTTCATCTTGAGCAGTTTTAATTTAATCCGTGAAAATCCGTTAAATTCGCGTTATCCGCGTTCTATCTACGCCGCCCTCGCCAGCGCGGTCATCCCCAAAACGAGAATTGCCAGGATCAAGTTCACTTT
>JANTFU010000318.1 GCA_024763295.1 Anaerolineales bacterium | reverse complement strand
ATCCACTCAGCGCCGACTATCATCGGCTGCCCTTATAACGTAGAGCCTACGGTTCAAACTACCCAACGTGACATAGAAACACATGACACATCTTCACTTGAACAACTCAGAAGGGAACTTCCGCCAACTTCCACCGAGCAAGCGTTTCAGCCTGTGCGCTTGCCTCTCTAACGACTTCCGCTAACGTACTTTCCTCCGTCATCGCATTGGGGTCTATTATCGGTAAAAAGGGGATTGTGTCAAGGGGCTAGAGGAAATTCATCGCCTTCAACTCATTCAATTGCGCCATCACTTTTGCAGGGATTGTTAAAGCCACATTTGGCACTTCGGTAAATTTGAGCGTTACGAAAGACATAAACACGCCATCCCGTTCTTCAGCTTCGATCTCGCTCCACGGAATAAAAAGTGGCGGATGAAAAAGGCGAAAAAGAACGTTCACCGAGATATACACTCCCTGCATATTTGCGCCCAAGATCAAAACACGCTTGTAGGAACTCCCGCCTAAGCGTCCGCTTTTGCGGCGCAGCTTTTTGCCCTGATATGGATTGAGCCTATCTTTTGTCGAATACCGCTTTGCCAAGCGCGTCCACCCACTTATTAACGCGATGAAGCGGAGCGCCAACGTCCAGATGGCAACAAAGCCAAAGAGGAAAAGGAAAATGACCACATTTTTAACTTGCATGTATCTCCTATTGTCAGTTGGCGGACTTATGTGATATTTGTGTTTTTGGTGGCTTTTTTGCTAGATAGTGTAACGTGGTTGCGATAGATTTTGGATTTATACAGGGCTTCATCAGCGGCGAAGAAAAGCGTTTCGATGGTGAGTGCATTTTTGGGAAAGGAAGCAATCCCTAGCGAAATAGAGGGGGTTAGCGTCTTCTTGGCAAAATCGAACTTAAGATTTGCAAAAGCCTTACGCCATTCGATGCAGCGCAAAAGCGCTTCTTGCGGTTCTGCGCCCGGCAGCGCAACGACGAATTCATCGCCTCCATAGCGGTAGACTGTGTCCGATGCGCGCGTGTGCTGGCGCAATAACTGAGCCAGTGCGATCAAGACTTCATCTCCGGCTGCATGACCGAATTGATCGTTGATTTTTTTGAAGAAGTCGATATCCATAATGACGAGGCTTAAAGAGCCGCCTTCTCTTTCTTGGCGCAGTATTTCTTTGGGGAGTACATCATCGAGATAACGGCGGTTATATAAGCCTGTTAGCGGGTCGCGGGTAGCCTGCTTCTCGAGTTGTTGTTGCAGATTCTCAATTTTTTTCAGGCGCCCCTGCAATTGGGCATTGCTCAAGCGTAAATGCTGGTCCGTTTCGACTTGATGGGTAATCTGTAAGGATTTTAGACGCCAATCCGCGCGTAGTCCAAAAACTTCCTGCTGAATCGCATGATAAAGTTTGTAATATTGCAAAGCAAGTCGATAGTTCTGCTGAGTTTCACTTAATTCGGCGAGGGCTTTGTAAATTTGATATTCCAGACGGTTTGCGCCGGTTTGTTGTGCAAGACTCAGCGCCGGGTAAAGATATTCCGCCGCCTTTTTCTCTTCCCGATTTTCAAGATAAACGGTACCGATGCGTGTCATCGCCTCCACTTTTTCGTAGACATGTCCGATGTCGGTAGCCAGATTGAGCGCAGCGTGGTAATGCTCTAACGCCAGTGTAGGTTTGCCGAGCGCCATATAGGCATCGCCTGCGCTATTCAGACTTTCAGCTTCAAAAACACTCGATTCAACCGCACGACTGAGTTTGATGCTTTTTTGTGCGGCAGTAAGCGCTTTTTGGTGTTCCTTACGGAGAAAATAAAGGTTACTCTGATTATCAAGCGCGGCAGCTTGTTGGCGCTGGTCGTTTGATTTTTCAGAAAGCTCAAACGAACGCTTTAGGTAATCATCCGCTTGCTCAAAATTGCTCAATTCGAGGTAAAGAACGCCTAAATTATTGAGAATCCCCGCGTGTGTAAAGGCGTCAATTTCTTCTTCAGTGCCGAGTGCTTGCAGAAAATATTCAAGCGCTTTGTCAAATTGTGCTAATTGTAAATAAACAACGCCTAAACCGTTTTCCGCAGTTCGTTTTCCTGGTTGTTGCTGCTCAAAAAAATGAGCCGCCTGTTGAAATGATTGCAAAGCCAATTGGTGTTCAGTCCGTCGTAAGCGATACCAGCCCAGATGACAATGAAACCAGCCGGAGCCTATTCTTTGTACTTCCTTGCTGAGATCAGGATTTTCTGTGATTATCCTCAGCGCTTGAATATATGCGTATGCCTCCCCTAAATTGCGGTCAATGGCGAGCATCGCTAACTGACTCAGCGTTTCAATTTGTGCTAAGGGGTCATTTAGGGTCGCTAATTGTTTTTTAAGTGCATTTGGCGTCATTTTCATCATATTCTTAGTCGCCTTTGTGAACTGTTTCCGGATCGTTCATCAAAGATTATAGCTGACGATAGGACGATAGCCTAATTAGAGACTTTAATCAGTCTAAATTTGATAGAATTATCAAAACCCCAAAATAGAGGAGAAGATATGTCGTCAACAATTTTTATTGCTACGCTCAGCGGCTACGCTTTGGGCTGTATCCAATCTGCGTATATCGTTAGTAAAGTTTTTGGCAAGATTGATATTCGCGAACATGGCACGGGGAACGCCGGTGCATCCAACATCACCACAATCATGGGCTTGAATTATGGTGTTCTCGTAGCCTTCATCGACGCGCTAAAGGGCGCGGTTGCCGTCTGGATTATGCGAGCGATTTTCCCTGCCGAGCCTGCATTGGCATATCTCGCCGGGATTGGCGCGATTCTTGGACATATTTTCCCCTTTTACCTAAATTTTCGCGGCGGGAAAGGGGTTGCGACTTTGGTTGGGATGGTTTTCGGACTCAAATTTGGCTTGGGATTTGTTTTCATTCTATTGGTGCTCATCCCCGGGCTGCTTGCCGATTACATTGTCGTCGGTTCTTTTGCGGCTTTCCTCGGCTTGGTGGTTTTTACTTGGCTTTCAGG
>JANTFU010000317.1 GCA_024763295.1 Anaerolineales bacterium | reverse complement strand
AGGGCTTTCTTAAAGTCCCAGGCTGTCATTGCGAGGCAGCTTTTCCGCCGAAGCAATCCCCGCAAAGTAGGGGGAGATTGCTTCGCAAGTGCGGCTCGCAATGACGTTTTACAAGGAGGCTTGGTAGTTACCGAGACTTTAAGAAAACCGTGATGAGTTTTGGCGGCAATACTCAATTTGGATGACTCGGCACGCCAGCGTCTGTTTCGACAGGCTCAACAACCAATCGCCGGGGCAGCCTCCTAACAGGCGTGAGACCGCTTTATCGCAAAAGCGTGCTTCTCGCGGAAGATGTAAGCTCATAGAGAATTGCTGGTGTTCCGGTATCCTTGACGAAATTTTGGCATCAGGTAGAATAATAGTTAGTTACGGGAGCCGTCGCGCTCCCGTTCCCCTTCTATGTGGGCTCCCCTCACGAAAGCGAAAAACTATGTATTACGACCGACAAAAACTCGAAGAAATCGAAGAAAAATCTTTAGCCCCCTACGGCGTGCGCAGCAAAAACAGCAAGGGACGCAAATACGGCGGCAGCGAGCCAGCCTATCGCACCGCCTTTCAGCGTGACCGTGACCGCGTTCTGCACACCACCGCATTCCGGCGTCTGGAATATAAAACCCAAGTCTTCTTCAACTATGAAGGCGATTATTTCCGCACACGTTTGACGCACACGCTCGAAGTTGCGCAAATCGGACGCACCCTCGCGCGCGCGCTTGGCGCAAACGAAGACCTGACCGAATCAATCTGTCTCGCGCACGATTTGGGGCATCCTGCCTTTGGGCATTCGGGCGAAGTGGCGCTTAACCGTCTCATGCGCGACCATAACGGCTTTGACCACAACAAACAATCCGTGCGGATTGTCACCAAGCTCGAAGAACGCTACCCTGATTTCCCCGGCTTGAACCTGACATGGGAAGTGCGTGAAGGCATGGTTAAACACGAATCTGAATACGATATTTCAGATGCTTCAGACTATGATCCCGAACTGCGCGGCAATCTCGAAACACAAATCGCCAACGTCGCCGATGAGCTTGCGTATTCCGCCCACGATCTGGATGACGGTCTGCGCTCCGGCATGATTACACCCGATCAACTTGAAGGGATTGCACTCTGGGAAATTTTGGCAGAACATTATCAGTGGCGCGGACCGCTTCTCGACGATATGATGCGCCACCGTTTTATTCGTCATTTGGTGGGCATCGAAGTCAGTGATGTCGTGGATGCCACAGAAGCACGCCTAAAAGAACTCAACGTCGATTCGCCGCTCGCCATCCAAAAGTTGCCATTCAACGTCTTGGCGCATAGTGAAGATATGGTGCGCCGCAACCGCGAGCTAAAAGACTTTCTCTACAGCAAACTCTACCGGCATCCACGCGTGGTACGGATGCAAGTCAAAGCTGAACGCATCATCGGAGACCTCTTCAACGCCTATCTGGATGAGCCGACGATTTTACCGTACCATGTTCAAACACAAGCAGAAAAACGCGGCATCGAACGCACCGTCTGCGACTATATCGCCGGTATGACCGATCGCTATGCCGTTGATGAACACCGCAAACTCTTCGATCCTTTCATCAAACCCTAACCCACGAGGAAACAGCATGAACAAACCCAAAGAAACCTACCTAACCCCTGAAGGGAAAGCAAAACTCCAAGCAGAACTCGCCGACTTAGAAGGTCCCCAACGCAAGGAACTCGCCAAACGCCTGCGCTCCGCCATCGAAATGGGCGATCTTTCAGAGAATGCCGACTACCACAAAGCCAAAGAAGATCAGGCTTTTCTCGAAGGACGCATTCAGGAACTCAAATACCTGATCGGGAACGCAATTGTGATCGAAGACGACGGCAAACCGAAAGATACCGTGACCGTTGGCACAACAGTCACTATTCAAGAAGATGATTTTCCGCCCGAAACCTATTACTTGGTCGGTGCCAAAGAAGCGGATCCCCGCAACGGAAAGATTTCGCACGAATCGCCTATCGGTGCTGCGCTGCTTAACCACAAAGTTGGCGACGTGGTCGAAGCTGATGCCCCCGGTGGCACGATGAAATTCAAAATTTTGAAGATTGAATAAAACAGCTTCATACAATGCCCCCATTAAAAGAAGAAAGAGCCGAGACTGAAATCATCTCGGCTCTTTTTTATATCCTATCCAGCGGCGTCGACCACGGCGGGAGCTTGTTTGGGCCAAACTGCCAACTCAAGCGTCACGCGGTCAAAGTAACTATTCGGCGGCAAAGGACCGGAACCATATTCAAGATCAGCAGCCGTGACGAGGATCTGGAGTGTCTCGGTTTCCAGTTTGACGGGTTCTTGCGGTCGCAGGAGTACCAATTCGCCTTTCGCTTCCAAACGCTGCACAATTTCCGGATTATTGAAAGCATGCTCAGACATGAGCACTTTCGTAGCAGTCTTAATATCGTTTTTATCGAAAAGCCAAATTTCAAGCGCGGTAACTTTCTTGGGATCGCCAACACCGATGGTGTCAGAAATGCCCACGCCGTATTCGCCCAAAAATTCACCAGACTGCGATTCGATGCTGAAGGATTCGTCGTAAAGGTCATCCCCCAGCACATAGGTGGTCATCGATTGGGTAATGGGCGTTGCTAAGCCCAAACTTTCGAAGTCGGTCTTTTCCACGCTTTGAGCGTGTTTCAATGCTTGCTGTGCCGGACTATCGGCACTCGAAAGCGGGCGAAAAACGCGCATCGCCAGATAAGCAACCGCACCGACGGCAATAATCCCCAGCACAATCAAAATATATTGCATGGCTTTGGGCGTTGTATTGCCAGCAGGAACAGGTTGCGCATCAGGAGCAGATTCGGCGGGGACGGCGGCATCGATTAGTTGAGAGAAAACGGTAATCGTCGCCTGATCCTGCGGACCCGGATTGGCACTAATTTCAGCCAAACGCGCGGATGCGTCAGTACCTAGAGCCTGCCAGCGCTGTAAAGCAAGGGTGGTGTCGCTATTTACCAGAAAAGAGTCAATCGTCATACGCAAATATTCACGCTGATAATCGGCA
>JANTFU010000316.1 GCA_024763295.1 Anaerolineales bacterium | reverse complement strand
TCTTCGGGCGCGGTTTATGGCGATTTGGGCGAACAGCCCATTAGCGAGAATGCCGTGCCCAATCCGCGCTCGCCGTATGCGGTCTCGAAGCTGGCGGCGGAGCATTATATCCGCACGATTGGTGCGTTGTGGAATATTGAAACCGTCAGTTTGCGAATTTTTAACGCCTATGGTCCCGGACAGCGTTTGCCGGTTTCACATCCGCCCGTTGTGCCGCACTTCATTAAGCAGACTTTGCGGAACGGTTCGCTGGTGGTGCATGGTGACGGCTCACAAACCCGCGATTATGTTTATGTGGATGATGTGGTCGCGGCGTTGGTGGCGGCGACGACAGCGCCTAATTTGGACGGTTTGGTCATCAACATCGGTTCAGGCGTAGAGACGAGCGTGCGAGATTTGGTCAACGCCGTGACAGAAATTGTCCCCGGCAAAGCGGAAGTGATCTACAATCCGCGCACGTCGGGCGGGGTCTCTCGTATGTGCGCCGATCTGACGCTGGCGAAGAAGAAGTTGAGTTATACACCATCAGTCTCATTGGAAGATGGGCTGCGGATGACGTTTGAGGGTGATTTGCGGTTTTCGGATAAACGTTAGAATGTTTTAACGTTAAAACGTTTGAACGTTGATTTTCTGTTGTGTCTTCTACTATCGTTCCACAAGAATTTTATGATCGAGATACATTAATCGTCGCGCGCGAGTTGCTTGGGGCGCGGTTGGTACGGTTAACGGACGGTGTTCGGATTTCGGGCATGATTACGGAAACGGAAGCCTATATCGGGGAGAGCGATCTCGCCTGCCATGCCAAAGCGGGGAAAACGACTCGGACGGAGATTATGTACGGGATGCCGGGCAGCGCCTACGTTTATCTCAATTATGGCATCCATTGGATGTTGAACGTGGTCACGGAGCGGGGAGGTTTTCCGGCTGCCGTGCTTGTCCGCGCCATTCAGCCATTGGAAGGGTTGGATTTCATTGCCGCGCGACGTGGCAAGCAGCCGCGCTCCAAATGGACAGATGGTCCCGGCAAGCTGACGCAAGCCTTGAATATTGCCAAATCTTTCAATGGCGTGGACTTATGTAGCCGTGAAAGCGGTTTGTGGATTGAAGCGGGGGAAAGTGTTTCGGACGAAAACGTGACGATTGGCGCACGCGTGGGTTTAAATAATGTGCCGGAGCCGTGGAAGTCGATGCCCTGGCGATTTTTGATAAAAACTAAAGAGTAAGGGCGGGGTCACCCTGCCCTTACCGCTACTCTTCTGGAGGTATGATGGGATTACTCGAAGGAAAAACCGCCCTGATTTTTGGGCTTGCCAATAACCGCTCGATTGCCTGGGGCGTCACACAGGCGTTTGCGCGCGAAGGCGCGACCTTAGGCATCAGCTATGCGGGCGAAGCACTTAAACGCCGCGTTGAGCCATTGGCTGAAAAAGTTGGCTGTGATTTTGTTGCAGAATGTGATGTCAGTAAAGACGAAGATATTGAAGCGGTTGCAAAGAAAGCGGCTGAGCGTTTTGGCAAAGTGGACATTCTCGTTCATTCGATTGGATTTGCGGATCGGAATGAGTTGCAGGGCGAATATTACAATACCAGCCGCAAGGGTTTTCATTTGGCGATGGACATCAGCGTCTATTCTTTTGTTGGCTTGGCACGCGCTTTTCAGCCGATTCTCAACCCGGGCGGCGCACTGATCTCGATGACCTATTATGGTTCCGTTAAAGTAGCCCCGAACTATAATGTGATGGGTGTCGCTAAAGCTGCGCTCGAAGCCTCGACGCGTTATCTGGCGAATGATTTTGGTCCGCAGGGCATTCGTGTGAATGCGATTTCAGCCGGACCGATCCGCACATTGGCGTCCGCTGGGGTGAGCGGTTTTAAGTCTATGCACAAAGCATTTGTTGACATGGCACCTCTGCACCAACCGGTCGGGATCGAAGATGTGGGTAATGCGGCTGTTTTTCTGGCGTCGGATATGTCTGCACGCACGACGGGGGAAGTACTTTACGTTGATTCCGGTTATAACATTATGGGCGTGCCGGATGTGAGCAAGGGCTAGAAGCGTCATTGCGAGCGTAGTGATATGAGGGGATTGCAACGGTGCGGTGACGTATGAACAAAAGAAAAAGCTGTGGATTTTTCCACAGCTTTTTTTGATTCTGTAAGTTCCGCAGAGCAACGCATCTTGCAGATGCAATGCACTGCTAGATGGATTTTTACTCAACCGGCGCTAAGAAGTAGCTGGGGCTATTTGCCATTGCTTCTGCGATCCAGCCGACTTTGCCGTCAGCGCGTTCGACTTGCCACCAGAGATAAGCGCCGTTGCCGTATGGCGTACAGGCGGTTTCGCCGATGACTTTGACTTGCTCGCCGGTTGTAAAACCGCCAATCCAGTTATCGGCAACACCGGGCGATGAGCGGAAATTGACGTCGCGCATGATATTGGCTTGTTGACCGCCCGTTAAGCGCGGTTCGGCGGCTCCGGGGCAGTCAACGATATTGGTTGTGGCTGCTGGCGTTTCTGCTGTAGGTTCTGATTCAGCTTCGGCGGATATTTCAGCTTGTGGCACAGCGACCCAGCTTTGGGATGCTGCATCCCATTCGTAGGCGGGGTTACCGTCGGCGTCGAGGAGTTGCCATTCTCCGGCGAGTTTGAGATCATTTAGTTCGTCGGGGATGAGGGGTGTCCAGCCGTTGCCGTCTGCGTTGAGAGTGTAGACGAGGGTGCCATCGGCAGCGATAAGCCCGCCTTTGGCGGTATCATATTCGAGTGCGGCACTCGCTTCGGGGAACGGAGGCAAGCTGACTTTTGCGGGCGTTCCGCTTTCTTCTTCCGCAGTTGTTTCAGTTTCTTCTGCTGCTTTTGTTGGGGTGGGTTGAGGGACTGGGGCTTCTTCTTCCACAGCAGGCGGAGGCGGTGGCGGGGGATTTTGGGGTTGGT
Source organism: Anaerolineales bacterium (assembly GCA_024763295.1). Lineage (GTDB taxonomy): Bacteria > Chloroflexota > Anaerolineae > Anaerolineales > Villigracilaceae > Desulfolinea. The sequence goes on along the minus strand of JANTFU010000316.1, from coordinate 106 downwards.
TGCGCGAGAAGAGAAAGAGAGCTAATCCCAATAAGATGGCGATGAACAGTTTGAACCAGTCGTAGGGCAGAAAGCCTGTTTTCTTTTGCATGGCAGGCTCCTATGC
>JANTFU010000315.1 GCA_024763295.1 Anaerolineales bacterium | reverse complement strand
CCTTCGGGGGAGATGTCCGACAGGACAGAGGGGGACGCCCCATAAAATATTGAAGCGCTCGGCTTGTACGTTGCTTAATCCGCAAATGATTCGCGCAAATTCGCGGTTAAAAAGAATTTTAAAGCCGCTTCTTAAGCTAAAAAGCGATTTGAGATGATAAAATCTATCCAAGCCCCTTTTTTATTTTCAGGAGGTATGATGACCACCCGACGCGCCCCCAGTCATATTATTCCACACGCATTTCCCGGCATTACAGCAGGCGAAGTCACGGATTTGATCTCAAACAGCCAAGTGCATGCCTACGCACCCGGCACGCATTTATGCCTTGAAAATGCCAACGAAGACACGTTTTATATCATTTTGGAAGGGGAGGCTGAAGTTACCAAAGTGATTAATCAAAACGAAGTTCGCCTGTTAAAAACATTACGCGCCGGTGATTTTTTTGGTGAAATGGCGCTCATCCACAATGCACCACGCGCTGCCAGCGTGACCGCCAAAAGCCACTTGGTAGCGCTGGAACTGAACAAAGAAGCCTTTGACCGCGTCCTGAAGAATAGCAGCACAATGGCAATGACGATGGTACGCGAAATCAGCAGTCGCTTACGCACGAACGATGAAATGGCGGTCGAAGATTTGCGCTTGCGTGCCAGCGAATTGGCGCAAGCCTATCAGCAACTCGCCGAGCAGGAATTAAATCGGCGCGAGTTTTTGACGAATATTGCCCACGAGTTGCGCACGCCGCTGATGGCAGCGGGCGGATTTTTGCAAATGCTCCAGCGCGGCGCAATCGCCGAAGGACAACTGGAAAACACACTCAACACCGTTGCCCGCAATATTCAGCAAATCACGACGTTGGTCAACGATATTCTCTTTCTACAAGAAATGGATTTGGTTTTAGGCGATTTCGAAGCCGTAGACCTGGAAACTTTGGCAAAAGGTGTCGTGAAAAAATATCAACACAAAGCCAAAGAGCAAAAAGTGCGTCTCTCTGTAAAAAAAGGCTGGCGCTTGCCGAAAGCATTTGGCGATGCCGACGCGCTGGAACGTGCGCTAGTCTGCCTCGTTGACAATGCGATCAAATTCAGCCCTGCAGGCGGCAATGTGGAAATTGGCTTTTCAGCCGACGGCGACGAGGTTTCACTTTACGTCCGTGACGAGGGGATTGGCATCTCACCCCAACAGCAGGAAAAAATCTTCGATCGCTTCCACCATCTTGAGCAAAACGGCGATCATCTTTTCGGCGGGCTGGGCATCGGGCTTTCCATTGCACGGCAAGTTGTCAAACAGCATGAAGGCGAGTTACTGGTACGCAGCGTGCAGGGACGCGGAAGCACATTTACCATGACGCTGCAAAAAGCGAAATAACATCACAAAAAAAAGAGCCTATCAGCAAATTCGACAGGCTCTTTTTGGTTTAAATAGCCTTCTCGTAACACCTATTTTCCCTTGCTCCCCACGTCGTTCTCTGAACAAATCGCCGCCGAGGACGGCGGCTAGAGCACATTACAGAGATTTATTCGCCGAAAACTACCTTCAACTTCTCGTCTTCATCATAAAATGAGCGCGCCGCAAAGGGCGGCTCGCCCGCCTGCATTTCCCGCAGCCGCGCTAACAAAATCGCCACATCGGGCACAAGCGGGTAGTCCGCCAACGCGTTGAACGGTAGCCATTCAAGCGTCCCTTCGGCAGAAGGGCGCGGCTCGCCGGTCATCCACTCTCCAGTGAAGATGTAGATGCAAACTCCAACTTCGGGCTGAACATCCACCATTAACGTGCCGACCAACTTCAAATCCGCGCTAAGACCCGTTTCTTCCAGCAATTCTCGCTTTGCAGCCGTCAGAACGTCCTCCCCACGCTCAACGTGTCCGCCAACGCCGTTATATTGATTTGCCCACAATCGCTTGGTCGGCGCCCCTTTTAACAACAAAATTTCATCTCCGCGCGTCAAAAAAATCAGCGTGCGCGGGATGCACATATAACGGTCGAAGGTCACTCTCTGGTCATCCTTTGGCATCTAACCCTCCCGAATGCCCAACGTGAGCCAATCGCCGAGCGCTAAAATCAGCAGCGCGCCCAACGCGCCAAAACCGACATCCACCTGCCCGATCATCCATAAAACCCAGCCGCGCAGATGCGCAAAATACGTGCCCAGCGCAAAGCCTAACCACGCCATCAACAGATAAAAGACAATCCGCACGGGACCACCACCACGCCAAAGATGATAAAAAGCGCCCAACAAACTGGCGACCACAAAACCAAGCAAAATTGCGGGAAAATTCATAAAGGCTCTCCTGATGAACGGATGGTTCCGCCGCCGAGGCAGATTTCGCCAGCATAAAAAACCGCTGCCTGACCGGGCGTAATATCGCGCTGCGGCGCATCGAACGTGATTTGGGCTTGGTTGCCATTGATGGGCTGAATTTCAGCCCAAGCTTCTTGCGCCGTATAACGAATCTTAACTTCGGCACGGAAGCTGTCTTTGGGCGCCTTGCCGGCAATCCAATTGATTTCGTCAACGCGGGCTGTTTGGCTGCCTAATTCTTCTTTTTTACCGACAACTAACTGGTTACGCGCAGAGTTTTTTCCCAGAACATAGAGCGGCACAGGCGACGAAACGCCCAAGCCCTTGCGTTGACCGATGGTGTAATACGCCAAGCCCTGATGCGCGCCCAACACTTCCCCTGTGCGCGTGACGATCTCGCCCGGTTGTGTGGTTTGGGGTGCATACTCGCGCAAAAAGTCGCGGTAATCGCCACCGGAGAGAAAGCACAAATCCTGACTATCCGCTTTGTCGGCGACCGGTAAATTGAACTTGCGCGCCAACGCGCGGATTTCCGTCTTCGGGTAAGCACCAATCGGGAAGATCGAGCACTGCAATTGTTCTTGCGTGAGAACGTGCAAAACGTAGGCTTGATCTTTGCCGCGATCCACGCCGCGCAGAAGCTGGACGTTGCCCGCTTCATCTTTTTGGGTGCGCACATAATGTCCCGAAGCGATGAAATCCGCGCCCAGCGCGAGGGCTTCTTCGAGCAACACGCCCCAACGAATATGACGATTACACATCAGGC
>JANTFU010000314.1 GCA_024763295.1 Anaerolineales bacterium | reverse complement strand
ACCCCGGTTTGCCGTTGAAGGGTATTATTCAGTTGTTGCGTTTCCAGAAAGCGACTTTGCCTGAATTGAAAAAGATAACGCAGCCGATTTTGGTTTTTCAGGGACGCTTAGATGAAACGGTCGCCGAGGAGGCTGGGGATGTTATTTTTGATGCGGTTGCTTCGACGGTGAAAGAGCATCATTGGATGGAAAAATCGAGCCATGTGATTGCGCTGGATGTTGAACAGGCGCGCGTGGCGGAGATGAGTATGGAATTTATTGCCAAATATGGCGCAGGAGATTTGCAATGAAAAAAGTGAATGGTCGTTACGAGCTTTATGGCAACCCAATCACCCGCCGCCAGACGAAGGCGGCGGACAAATGGAAGGCGATGTTGGCAAAAAAGTTCGCCTATGACCCGCAAGAGCCTTTTCATTTAGCGGTACAGGATCATCCCTACGGCGGTGAGATTTTTGGGTTAAAGGAAATCGTCCGTGAAGGCGATGGCACGCCGCTTGCGTTGGAAAATGCGGTTGTTGTCAGCACCATTCGCATGGGTTTTGGACATTACCGCATTGCAATGGCGGGCGTTTCCGCCGCAAAAGCGATGGGATTCACGCCGCACTGGTTGGATTTATTAGCCATCCCCGGCATCACGACCGATGTAATCAATTGGTGTAATACGAATTACAGTAAATTCTCGCGCATCTCACAGCGTTACCCTTGGTTTGATAAATACGTTTGGGAGAGTCTGACGACGGGCAATCCCTCGCTACCGGGACTGAATACGCTTTTCCACAACTGGATTGTGACCTGGCCCTGGCGTTTCATCAAGACGCAGGTCAAGGATTACAAGATGAGTGAGTTGTTTGAGAATCTTTACGGCGCGTTACCCAAAGAACAGCCGATTCTGACCGCCCACATGTGGAACGCGATGGGCGCGGTCGCAGGCGGGATGACGAATGTGGTCGATATGATGTTCGATAACTGGCCGATGGCGTTCCAACTGACGGAGGGCGCAAAACACGCCGTGCAAGGACCTGCCGGTTATTACGGCTTCCGCGTTTTGCGCAATTTTGGCGATCAGGGCGGGGTGATGAAACCCATTCCCAGCGATGCAATCTACTTTACGGGACAGCACGTTGACCATGAACTCGTCGAAAATATCGAAGTCGATAACGCCGCGCGTTTGCGCCGTATGAAAGCCAAAGAGCCGCGTCGCTTTATTGTTACGATGGGCGGCGCGGGCGCACAGCGCGAACTCTTCAAAGCGATTATCGAGTACGCTATTCCGCTTATCAAAGCCGACAAAATGACGCTCTTTGTCAATCTCGGCGACCACAAAGATAACTGGACGTGGCTCAAAGGCGAACTCGAACCTTATCAGGATTTGCTCAGTACGCACTTCACTTGGGAAGAAACCCGCGACTTCGCTGACAGCATCCGTGAGCAGCCTGCGCACGGTTTGCACGTTGGCTTGTTCGACAACACCTTCCACGCCGTCTACGCCACCAACTACCTGATGCGCGTTATGGATGTGATGATTACGAAACCATCCGAACTCGCCTTCTACCCCATCCCGAAAATTTTCAACGCCCGCGTTGGCGGTCACGAGATGTGGGGCGCCATTCGCGGCGCAGAAATCGGCGATAGCACTGTTGAAACCCGCACGATCCCCGAAACGCTGCAAGCCATCGAACTGATGACCCACGAAGACGACCTGCTCGAAATGTACTGCGAGATGATTGTGAAGAATAAGAGCATCGGGCTTTACGATGGGGCGTATAAATCCGTTGAATTGGCGACGGGACGAAAATTCGAGCGCACGCCCGAAGGGATTAAGATCGGATAAGAAAGAGAATTAAATCATCGGCAAAATTAAAGCGGTGGTTGAGTAGTCCTGAGCGGAGCGAAGGGCGTATCGAAACCAAAGCGGCTCATGCAAAGCCCGCTCCGATTTCGATACGCCCAAAGACGGTAAAGCTGTCTTCGGGCAACTCAATCTCCGCTCTTGGATTAAAGGAATAAAAATGACCAAAATCACATTACTCGGCGCAGGCAGTACGGTTTTTGCCAAAAATCTAATCGGCGATATTCTCAGCTTCCCCGAATTGGCGGATTCAATTATCAGCCTGCATGATATTGATTCCGAACGACTGGAGACGACCCGCATTGTGGCGGAACGGATCGCGCGTGGCTTGGGCGTGATACCGCGCATTGAAGCACATCTCGACCGCCGCGCTGCGCTGGTGGATGCCAACTACGTCATCGGCATGTTCCAGATCGCGGGCTACGAGCCGGGCACGGTCATCGACTTTGAAATCCCGAAAAAATACGGCTTGCGTCAGACAATTGCCGATACCCTCGGCATTGGTGGCATCATGCGCGGATTGCGTACCATTCCCGTTTATCTGGCAATGGCACGCGATATGGAAGAACTCTGTCCCAACGCCGTTTTGCTGAACTACGTCAACCCGATGTCGATTGTGACGTGGGCATTGAACAAAGCCACGAGCATTAAAACCGTTGGCTTATGCCACTCCGTACAGGGCACGGCAGAGCAGCTTGCCCGTGATATTGATGTCCCCATCGAAGAGATCAACTATCTCGCTGCGGGCATCAATCACATGGCGTTTTACCTGAAATTTGAGCGGGACGGCGTAGACCTGTATCCTGCCATTCGCCGCGTGATTGCCGAAGACCGCATCCCAAGCTGGAACCGCGTTCGATACGAGATGTTCAAACGTTTGGGCTATTTCGTCACCGAATCCAGTGAGCATTTTTCCGAATATACGCCTTGGTTCATCAAACGGGATCGCCCCGACCTGATCGAAAAATTCAACATCCCGCTCGACGAGTATATGCGCCGCTGCGAAGTCCAAATCGCAGGCTGGGAAGCAACCAAGGAAACGGTTGAAAACCCCGATGTACCTGTGGATATTCCGGCGATGAATGAAAAGCTCAAGGCAGCCGGGGCGAGCGATTATGAACTTGAAGTGATGGACGAAATGCTGAAGAGTTTTGATCATGTGGCGCAGTCGCACGAGTATGGCGCGTACATCATCCACTCGCTCGAAACCGGCACGCCGCGCGTGATTTA
>JANTFU010000313.1 GCA_024763295.1 Anaerolineales bacterium | reverse complement strand
GTCACTTGCTCATTAAAATGCGTTCAAAATCGGGTCGCTTTCGTCAAGTTTCTGCTTTGTCAAGTTTCTTGTCTTTGAGCGAGGCGGGTTTTGCGGGCGGTCTCGTTTGGGCGGGGCTTTCTTCGCCAAATATCGTTCAGGTTTAATTTTCCGTTGGTTTTGTGTGGCTCTTGCCCGTGAAGATTAATAAGGGGAAATCAAGTTTGGGCTGAAGACGGTGGCGAGGCAGAGTTCTTCGCTGTAGGCAAGGTCGGTGGGGAGATGAATTATGAGGTCACGAAGTAGTAGAAGCCTGTGAGGGGAAAGAGAAATGAGGAACAATGGATAAGGGATTCGCCACAGAGTTTTTTGAAGTTTTTTGTACACGGAAGACACGAAGTTTTCTTTTGAGAAGGGTTACTTCTCTTTACCGGGGACATATTCGCTTTCCAGATTTGCACGGATATCCGCTTCATCAAGCCAGACTTCTTTAAGCTGCCGAGTTGCCAGCAAAGGCGCCTGATCTGCGTAATGCGGAGAATCTTCATGCAGAGTCGCGGAACCGAATTGATGTACACTCATTGAGTGGACATCGCCGTTTTTATCCCAAATCACGAGCAGTACATACGAATCACCAGCAGTGATTTTCAGGCGTCCATCTTCCTGCAACTCGCCATAGGTGGCATGCAAGATGTCGGGTCCACCGCCAATCGGCAGATCGACGTCGCCGCGCATCAGGCGGTTGACATCACCCCAAGGCATATCCACGCGTCCAAAGTTTTCCATGAGAATATTCGTCGCTTCTGTAAAGGCATCCAGCAGCATGGTGTCATCGACATTGCCCTGTCCAAGCCGATCGAGATGAAGGGCATCGGGATATTTTTCGTCGAGCAGATTGAGTGTGTAAACCATCAAGGCTGCGCCGGTATTTTCTGGGTTTGTGCCCAAGTCCCAATTAGCAATCACTTCTTGAGCATGTTTGGTGTTTGCGTCCGGCATCTCTATTTCACCGAGCATCCGCACCAATTCAGCGACAAAAGAATCTTCCGCATAACACATGTCGAATTTATATTGCATAAATTCTTCCGGCGTGATTGACTCGTCATTACCGAAGAGATCAAGCATCCGCAGGGAGCGGCTTGAAATTTCGGTGTCGATATTCAGGCTGGGAGCGTAATCGTCAGGATTCGGATTGCCTTCGCCAAGCGTGGTCTGGAAGGGTGTGCCGTTCGCATTCTGGACAAAACCGGATGGCGGGTTGAGTACCTGTGGCAACTCATCGAAAGGTAAGGTCTCTGTCCAGAGTGTTTCCGATGTGTCGCCGGGCAAATAGCCTAGCCAGTCGTAACCTTCAGCGCGCAGCGGAATCACGCCGTTGTAGAGATAGTAAATATTGCCTTCTTTATCGGCGTATGCAACGTTGAACATCGGCAACTGTCCAAGACGCATGGCGTCTTGCCACTCCTGAAAATTCGTGGCTTTGTTCATTCGGTAAAGTTGCTCCCAGATGCCTGCCGCGTCCATATTGGTGTAACGCAGTGCAAAGACTTGATCCTTGTTACGGATAGCGGGGCCATAAACCGACCACAGCGCCTCTTTTTTGACCGTAATTTTGAGATTACCGACCAGCTTCACTTTCAGGGGCGCTTCGCGGATTTCAAAGTCTAGCCACTCACCGTCAAAAAGATATTGGTCTGGGTTATCCGGATTGATGGTTAAGCGATATACATCCACGAGATCGGGATGATTAACGGTCAGCGCCCAGCCCAAATCGCGATTGTGTCCGTGAATAATCAGCGGGGATGCGGGGAAGGTGCCGCCAACCATATCCCAGCCTTCTTCGCTGTGCAGATGGGCTTCATACCAGGCAACGGGACCTGTGTAGGGCTGATGCGAGTTCACATCCAGATAGGTTTGCCCATCGGATGTGCGGCTGGGCCCGATGGCGAAAGCGTTGGAGTTGTATCGCACCTGAGTTGGGGTGGGGACCGGCTCCGGATCGTCACTGAAAAGATGGGCAATGGTCTCGTCTAATCCGAAAAAGAGCGGGGATTTTTCAACCGAGGCAGCCACAATATCTTTGCCGGTGACCGGGAAAAGCCCCGGCAAAGCTTCTTCCGGATGATAGGCAGCATAGACATTTAAGCCATCCGCGTAGGCTTCAACCAGAGCACGCGTTTCCGGGCTGAGATTGTCGTATTGTGCTTCGACCACATCCCAGACGCGCAGGAAGTGAACCAGATAATCGGCGGGCGCAGCATCGAGACCGTTGACGGTCGCCAACTTGCCACGCGCGGCGAGTAAGACTTGTTGGATAGTTAGGAAATCGTCTTCGCTGTGGGCATAGGCTAATCCATAAGCCGTATCGGCATCGCTTTGTCCAAAGATATGCGGCACGCCGTAGGTGTCACGCAGAATCTTCACGTCATATTGATCGGCACGTGTTTTTAGATACGCCAAATCTTCGCGGATAGGCCAGAAAACAAAAACACTGGCAATTGCGATAACGATAAATATGCCGAGCAAAAGTTTTTTCCAATTTCTTTTTAGCCACTTCATAGTGCCCCATCTCCTGTATGCGAATTACTGAAATCTTACCATCTTAGATGCTATCTGTTTTATGGTATTTGTTAGTGTAACCTTGCCCTCGGATGTTTTAGAAGCCGTTGCCCAAGGCGGTATGGCCACTTTGCCGGAATTGATTCGGATCGTAGTCAATGCCGCCATGCAGGTGCGTTCGCCCGACAGGCGATGGGCAGCGGTGAGCAAATCGGCGGCGGCTTCCTTTGACAGGATGATGGCTGGCGTATCCAGGGTATGAATGTGCAAACGGCTGGTATTCCGATCGGCCTGCATCTGTGCCCGCCCTGATGGAACACGCCAATTCGAACACCACTTTAATCCCCCTGTTGCACGCGGGCGGCAATCTTCTTGACCGTCTCGGCCACCACGGCCTGAGGGCCGCTCAGCCCGGCTAGCAGCACTCCGGCGACGTCGGGGGCGATGCGTTTGAGATTGCGCAGCCGCCGCGCCAGCCAGGACTCATCCACTTCTGATTGCTTGACGGCATCTTCGATTTCTTTCACATCGGCGTGCAGGTCGGCTTT
>JANTFU010000312.1 GCA_024763295.1 Anaerolineales bacterium | reverse complement strand
ATATTTGTCAAGACATTTGTCCTTGGAATGGAAAGACGTTGCAACGTCCAAACGTTCAAACGTTCGCACGTTCATTAGAACCCCAGCAAGACTTACCGACAGAACTTTCCCTTACGCCCCAAGAATTCAATAAGAAATTTAAGAACAATCCCGTCAAACGCGCCAAGCGGCGCGGCTATTTGCGTAATGTCGCGGTTGCGTTGGGCAATACGGGCGCAGAAAACGCCATCCCTGCACTCGAAAATGCGCTCGACGACATCGAACCACTCGTCCGCGAACACGCAGCTTGGGCGCTGGAAAAAATCAAAAACTCGTAGCGCAAGATTTATCTTGCACCCTGCAACATGCAGGTTGCGGTACGGTTAATGGAGCCAAATCAAATGCAAAAAAAACTTCAAATTCTGCTAGCAAGCCAAAACGCGGGTAAGCTACGCGAAATCCAAGCCATTTTGGGCGCCTTGCCCATCCAAATTGTCACCCCTGCCGAACTCGGCATCCATCTCGACGTCGCCGAAACGGGCAGCACCTACACCGAAAATGCGACGCTCAAAGCACACGCCTACGCCAAAGCATCAGGATACATCGCCCTCGCAGATGATTCCGGCTTGGAAGTGGATGCGCTGAACGGCGCGCCCGGTCTCTACTCGGCACGCTACGCCCCTGCGCCCAATGCAACGGATGCCGACCGCAGAGCCTACCTGCTAAAGAACTTGGTCGGCAAGCCCCGCCCGTGGACAGCGCGTTTCCGCGCTGCAATCGCCATTTACCTGCCCAGCGGCGCACTGCATTACGCAGACGGCACCTGCGAAGGTGAAATCATCCCCGAAGAACACGGCACGGGCGGCTTTGGCTACGACCCGATTTTCTACATCCCCGAAAAAGAGTGTACGATGGCAGAATTGGACGAAGCCGAGAAAAACCGCATCAGTCACCGTGCGCGTGCGCTGGAAAAGGCAAAAAAGATTTTGTTGGGGCTGGTATAAGGAAAAAGCATGGAAGCGCTCTTGCTCTCCCACAACTCTGATGAAAGTGCCACGTTGCGTTTGGCATTGCAACGCGCCGGTTTTTTCGTGCGCATTAGTATGGATTTGGAAAAGATTATCAACGATTGGCGCGAAAACATCGCGGACCTGATTGTGTTGAGCTTTCCCAAACCCGAAATCCCCCTTAGCACTATCAAACAATTACGCGCCTTTACGCCCGCGCCAATAATCGTGGTTACAGAATATAAAACTGAAGATGCGCACGTTGCCCTGCTCGATGCCGGTATGGACGAGGTTATTTTCCGACCATACAGTACGCGCGTCTTTATCGCACAGGTGCGCGCACTTATGCGGCGCGTTTCGGGTGTGCCGCTCTTTAGTCTGCCAATCCTGACCAAAGGCGACATCGTGCTAGAGCCATCGGAGCGGACTGTGAAACTGAAAGATAAGCCAGCCGAACGACTGACACAGTTGGAGTTTCGTCTGCTCTATATTTTGATGGTCAATGCCGGGCAAACGCTCTCGGCGGAACGTGTAATCGAATATGTTTGGGGCTATAACGGCAAGGGCAACCGCGACCTGGTGCGCGGACTGATTAAACGACTGCGTGGGAAACTCGAAGAAGACCCGCAAAATCCGCGCTATATTTTGACGGTAACGGGTGCAGGGTATACGCTGAAACCTTAAAAAATTAGCCACCTAACACTTTGTTATAAAAAGCGCCCGTTGGTTGAGTAGGTGATGCTTTTCGCCGTATCGAAACCAACAATCAGGTAAGAAAGCGAAGTTTTGTGGTTTCAATACGCCCCGAAAAAGCGTTCGGGGCTATCAACCACCTGCGAAAAAAAACTGTCAGTTAGCTAGATAAAAAATGGCGTTGAAATTTCTCCACAAAAACCGCCTTTTAGTACTTTTTTTCACTGAAATTTTCAACGGATTTTATACAGCAGCTCTGTAAAATGAGCGTGTGTCAAAATACAGGTTTTGACCGCGCTCATTTTTTATTTACTTCGGAGGTTTTCCCTAAAATGAAAGCAAATTGTATTTCTTGTCAGGCGATGGTTGATGCAGGCAGTCATCCGCGTTTGGGAGATATTTTGATTTGCCCCAAATGCGATGCCCGTCTGGAAGTGATCTGGCTTGATCCGCTCGAGTTGGATTGGCCCGCCGACGAATACGAAGATGATGATGAAGACGAAGGATATGACGATGACGAGTACTAAAAAGAAGTCCATAATGGGCGCCTGCCCCGAATGCGATGCGGATATCGTTTTCACCAAAGCGCCCTTTCTCGGTCAGAAGAAGACTTGCCCCGTATGCCACACAGAGCTGGAAGTGATTGGTCTCTCGCCTCTGGAGTTAGATTGGGCATACGAGTACGATGAATACGACGATGATGATGAGTATGAATTAGACGACGATTAATATCGTAACTCACTCCCCACATGCTTTACGCCATGCGAAGAGTACGCACTTGCGGTACAGCAGTTCCATCACCGTGTAGGAGATTGCTTCGGCGACGAAACTACCTCGCGCAATGACGTAAAAGTTACAAAAGTTTCCCATACAAACACAAAATCCCCACTGAGAATCTCAGCGGGGATTTTTCTTGCACAAAAGCTTCAGGCGGCGTCCCCGCCGCCGAGGACGGCGGCGAGAGCTACATCAAGACAAGATCATCAACAAATGCTTCGATGGCTTCTGCAACTTCGTGTGGTTTTTCAAGCCCGATCATGTGACCCGCGCCTTCAACTGCAACCAGTTTTGAGCCTGCAATCTGCTCATGGAGGGCTTGGGAGTGGCGCAGGGGCGTCATTTTATCGTCCGTGCCGCAGATGATGAGGGTGGGCGTCTTGACTTCTTCAAGGCGTTCTGCGGCGTTAAAGTCGTTACAGGCGAGGAAGTCGCCATACAGGACGGTCGGGCGGGTCTCTTTTTCCATGCGGGCGGCAGCCAGTTCACGCAAACGTGGATCGGCATTGGAACTGAACGCCCAATCGTTGATATTTTTGACTGCGAGGGAAAAAGTAGCAGGGTTTGCGGCGTTCTCTAAAATTGACGCGTTCACTCTCAAACGGCTGCCGCCACTCACCATAACGAGACCCAGCACAC
>JANTFU010000311.1 GCA_024763295.1 Anaerolineales bacterium | reverse complement strand
GGTATGGCCAGGGACATCAAAAACGCCGACGCCGAGGGGCAGTCGCTGGGGCTGACCGATTACGAACTGGCATTCTATCACGCGCTGGCAGACAACGACAGCGCGCAGGCAGTGCTCGGCACGGACAAACTGCGTGAGCTGGCAATCGTGCTGGTGGAGCGGGTGCGCAAAAACGCCAGCATAGACTGGAGTCTCAAAGAAACGGTGCGCGCCAAAATGCGGGTGACTGTCAAACGGCTGCTGCGAAAATACGGCTACCCGCCGGACATGCAGGCGCTCGCCACCGAAACCGTACTGCAACAAGCAAAACTGCTATCAGAATTTGAAGTGGAGACGAAGTTCCACGACTTTTGAGTGAATTAACACCATATCAAAAATCTGCGCCCATCCTGTGTATTTTTGCTCCGTATCAGTATCGGATATATAATATCACTCGCACCCGATACCGATATGGAGTTTCCTTATGCTCGAAAGACGATTGGCAAATCGCATCCAAAGCAAGAAAGCCACGCTCGACGCATTGCGTCCTTTGTCGTCATCTCTTTTGCAACGCTTGAACGAGCAACTCGCCCTCGAATGGACCTATAATTCCAACGCCATCGAAGGTAATACCCTCACCCTGCGCGAAACCCAATATATTCTGGAAACCGGTCTCACCATCGGCGGGAAAAGTTTGCGCGAACATCTGGAAGTCACCAATCACCGCACGGCTCTGAGTTATGTGCAGTCTCTGGTCGAAAAGCGTGAAGGGCTTACCCCTTTTCACGTTCGACAAATTCATCATTTAGTGTTAGAAAAAATCGACGATGAAAACGCCGGACAGTATCGAAAAGTCTCTGTGCGCATCGCCGGAACAGACTATCGCCCGCCGGAGGCGTGGGAAATCCCCGCGTTGATGGAAGACTGGCAACAGTGGTTACAAAACAATCTTGAAAAACTATCCCCCATCGAAATCGCCGCACGGACGCATCACAAGTTGGTTGCCATCCATCCCTTCATCGACGGCAACGGGCGCACCGCGCGGCTGGTGATGAACTTGCTTTTGATGCAAAACGATTATCCGCCCGCCGTCATTATGGCCATCAATCGTCGGCAATATTACTCAGTGCTGGCACAAGCTGACCGAGGCAAGTTTGCACCGCTGGTCAACTTTGTCGGACGCGCCGTTGAGCGCAGTTTGAATTTGTATCTCGAAGCGGGCAAAGCGCAAACCGAAGCTCTCGCACCGGAAGATGAATGGATTCCCTTGCGAGACGCGGCCATCGGTACGCCTTACAGTCAAGCGTATCTCAGTTTGTTGGCGCGCAAAGGTCGCTTGGAAGCGCAAAAACGCGGGCGAAACTGGGTCACCACTCGCCGCGCGGTTGAAGATTACCGATTGTCAGTTGAAGGAAATAACGAGAAGGGGAAATAATTATGGCACAAAAATCAGCTTCACAGCATTGGCGAATCGTAATTTGAAGGTCACGATGCGTTATAAATAACCTCGGCTTGCGCTAAAACCTCGCGGCGAAATGAGGGCTGATAAAATGCGGCACATTCAAGTCAAGTCAACCAGACATTTCAATATTCTCGAAAACTCATCTTGAATTGATAGAACCCACCCCCCGGGGGTATTCCCTATTGCGGTTTAGCCATCACTTCTCTGAGTTGATTATCTTCCAGCATCGACCAAACGTCCACTTACAAATTTATGCAAGACGCTTGACATCAATGTTTGATAGGGCAACCCTTCTTCCAGCGCCCGCTTCTGTATCGCTTCTAAATCCTTGCTCGAGATTCTGATATTAACCCGTTTATCTTTTTTAAAAGTGGCACGCGCATACACACTGTAATTTTGCGTTTTTTCTGCTTTATTGCCAACAGATTCCCATTCATTCGCATCGTAAGATGCCAATAACTCTCTTTCTTCCTCATCTAATTTGATTTTACTCATCTTTATCCTGACCTTTCAAATACTGTTTTGTTGCTTTTCGGCTGGGGATAATCGTTTTCAAAAATATCTCTTTTTCATTTTCTACAAAGGGTACCAAATAGGCATAATTATTAATCCGGATAATGAATATTTTTTGATTTTTGTATCTTCCCTGATTTGGATGTTCAACAATATCCAATACATCTTGCTTTTCAATATGGAATATAACTTCTTCGAAAGAAATATTCCGTTCGGCTTTTAATAATCGATTTTTTTCATTGTTCCAAACGAAGTATTTCATACTATAAATATACCACGATGTACGCCTTTTGGCAACAGATTATTATCCCAAAGTTACGCTTCCTCAATATTTCGTCTGCCAATTGCTTGGCGATGGCATAGCCAATCGCACCGTTTGCTCCGGTAATAAGCGCGACCTTGTTCATTTCGCCTCTTGAAATTCATCGTCTATTTCCCAAACCGTGTCGGTTCGGTCACATCATCTAATTAGCGCAACACCAACGGCAGATAAACCCGTGTTCCCCATAAACGACCATAGATACCCCGATTAGATGTACCGATCACTTCGTTGTCATCAAAAGCAACCAGGTAATCCCCGACACCCCCCGCAGCCACGGCAGTCTCAAAAACCTGCCCGCCGCCAACCTCCTCTGCGGCAGACCCCAGCATCGTTCCCTCAATTGTAATGCCTCGTCCATACACCTGCATTATCGCCGGTGGGGTAATCACGGGAACCCAAACCCAAACCGCCAAAAATTGTTGGCGGTCTTCATTCCCTACCACAGCCGGATTACGTTCAGTCCACGCGGTATTCGCCAACACCCTCGATGTCTGTTGCGTCCCGTCACCATCCACCGGCTGCATATGGACATCGCCATCAACCGCCCAAACCACCAAATATTTCCCCTCGTCAGGCACCGTCGGGACCGCCGCTACGGCAGGTGTGACTTCCTCTCCGGTTGAGTTTGTAATTGTTAGCACATTCCCTATCGCCGCGGCAGTCCCCGACATCGCCACTCGGCGCGCGCAGACATCAGAATCACCACTCCCTCCGGTGGTTTGCTGCCACACAACTAAACACTCATCACGCGAGCGATTGTAAGCCACATCCGGCTTTTCCGGTAGATCCGGCGTATTCCAATCTGTGATACTGAAAAGTGTCCCTGAAT
>JANTFU010000310.1 GCA_024763295.1 Anaerolineales bacterium | reverse complement strand
CTGTCTGCTGAAGGCTTGCACCACGCGGATACCGTTGATATTCTCCGCCAGCACCGAATTCACCCATGAGATTGCCGAGCGTACGCGCCGATAAGCTTTGCGTGCCACCCGCCGATAAAGGATCGTCGCGCCGACCATCAGCGGGATGGTGATAAAGACCAGCAGCGAGAGCTTCACGTTCAGCGTCAGCATGGCGACGATGATGGCAACCAACGCAAAGAGATTGCGCAAAATCGCCAAAATCGCCCAAGTGACGAACTCGCGCAAGGTCTCCACATCGTTGACCACGCGCGTGATGACACGTCCGACCGAGTAGCGCGAATAAAAACTGAGCGAAAGCTGCTGCAAATGGTCGAAAAGCACCTTGCGCAAATCGTAGATAACCGACTGCCCGACGCGCGCCATGATATTAACGCGCACATAGATAAACGCCCAGCGCACCAACGCCAGCGCCAGATAAAGCAGCACCGTATTCCGCAATGCGACCATATCTCCGACAGCAATGCCTGAATCAATCGCAACTTTAACGAGATAGGGTCCTGCGACTGATGAGAAGGTGGAAATGAACATCAACGCCGTGGCGAGGATCATTTTCCACTTATAGGGGGCGATAAAACCCATTAAGCGGCGAGCAACTTTGGGGTCGATCGGGCGGTCGTAAAACGCTTCCGATTGAACAACGTGAGGGGGTGGGGTGATGGTTATTTTTGGCATTTTTTTATTCACCACGGAGAGCACAGAGTTCGCAGAGTTTTTATGTGATTCCGCGAGGAGCACGCACTTGCGACGAAGCGGTCTCATGGTTGGGAAGATTGCTTCGTCGGAAAAGCACCCTCCTCGCAAAATCAGCTTCTCTCTTATCTCTGTGCTCTCTGTGTACTCTGTGGTGCAAATTATTCTTTCAACTGCAAATCATGAATCTCTCGATACAGCCCATCTTCCGCGAGCAGCGCAGCATGCGTGCCGACCTGAACGATGCGCCCTTTGTCCATGACAACGATCTTATCCGCGCGGCGAACGGTAGATAGGCGGTGGGCGATGACGAAGGTGGTGCGCCCTTCCATCAGTTTATCGAGGGCTTCCTGAATCAATTTTTCGGTTTGGGTATCGACGCTGGAGAGCGAATCATCGAGGATTAGGATGCGCGGGTTCATCAGCAGCGCACGTGCGATCGCTACCCGCTGACGCTGTCCACCGCTCAACGTAATCCCGCGCTCGCCAACGACGGTTTCGTAGCCCTCGGACATCTCTTCGATGAAGTCGTGGGCTTGGGCAGCTTTAGCGGCGGCAATGATCTCGTCCATGCTGGCGTCGGGACGCCCGTAGGCGATATTTTCTTTGATGCTATCGGAGAAGAGCAACGATGTTTGCAGCACAATGCCGATCTGCTTGCGCAGAGCAACCAAATCCAAATCGCGTACATCCTGCCCGTCGACGCGGACGGCGCCGGCGGTCACATCGTAGAAGCGCGGAATCAGATTGATGAGGCTTGTTTTTCCGGAACCGGTCATCCCGATTAGGGCGACGAGTTGATTGGGTTCTGCAACCAAGTTCACGTCCACGAGCGAGGCGGTCTTTTCTCCCGTATAGGTCAGGCTGACGTGTTCAAATTCCACTTTGCCGTGCAATGTTCCCAAGTCCACAGCCTCGGCAGGGGAGGTAATTTCAGGCTTTGTATCTAGCACTTCGAGGGCGCGTTTGGCGCCTGCGCTGGCTTCGCCGCCGGCATTGACGAGCCAGGTCAGGCGGCGGGCAGGCTCGGCGAGCATCACCACATAGGCATTGAACGCGACCAACTCGCCAACCGTGAGCGTTTTCTGCACGACCATATTGCCGCCAAACCAAAGCAACAGCATGGTGGAGAGACTGACCAGAAAATCGGTCGTCGGCATGATGCGCGACCACTGATTGATGACGGTAATGCGCGCATCATAATAGGCGCGGTTGGACTGGTCGAAACGCTCAACTTCATAGTCCTCACGCGCGAAAGCACGCACAACCTGCGCGCCGGTGACGTTCTCCTGTAAACGGGAGGAGAGCGCCCCAAGCGTTTGATCGACACGGAAGAAAAACTTGCTGATCTTGGTGCCAAAACGGGAGGTCATCATAATGAGCGGCACAACGGGCGTAATGGCAATCAAGGTAAGCTGCCAATTTTCCGAAAGCATGATCGCGAGTGCGCCAACCAGTGTAAAGATGATCTGGATAATGTCGATAATCGACGAGCCGATGAAATTTTGCACCGAGCGCACATCTTCGATGCAGCGCGAGATGAGCTGCCCCGTCTGCTCGTGGTCGTGAAAGGAAAAGGAAAGCTGCTGAATATGGTCATAAAGGCGGTTGCGCAAATCGTAGCCGACATGCCCCGCCACCCACTGCGTGATGTAGCGTTGAAAGCCCGTCAAGGCGGCAGTGAGCAGCCCCAGCCCAAGCAGAAGCAGCGCCGCCTTGAAGAGAAAATCCGTTTCGGCGCGCGCGATGCCTTCATCAATCACTTGCTGGATGATTTGCGGCACTACTAACGAGAGTCCCGTGAGGGCGGCGAGGATGAGTAAGCTGGCGAAGATTTGCCAGAGATAGGGCTTGATGAGAAAACGAATTCGCAGGAGTGGTTTCATGGGCTGGAGGATACCAGATTTATGCAGGAATTTGGGTGTTTTTTACGATGAGAAGCAGCGCGGGCTAAAGCCCTTCATCATGACATGAAAGCCCTTTCAGGGCTAAAAACGCTCTCTCCCCCACAAAATCAAAAAGAGCCGACGTGGATTTCGCAACTTGCCTTTCTATCGCCAGATTGTATAATCTTCTAGTCTCGATCAACAAAACGAATTCGCCACAAGAACAGGATAAAAACGCCGATGATCAGTAAAAAACGCCCCTACGCTTCTTTTCAATATACGCTGATCGTGATCGGTTTTTGTACGATTTGGTGTTTCTTGATGGCGGCATGGCCGCAAGTCTTTGCCATCCCAGCAGTCAGAGCGATTGCACGAGTATCCATTGTATTCATTCCGGCAGTGATCTTCTATTTAGTGGGTAATCGTGAAAAGCCCATCTACGACTACTTTTTATTACGCGAGAATTGGGGCAAGGGCGTTATCGTTGG
>JANTFU010000309.1 GCA_024763295.1 Anaerolineales bacterium | reverse complement strand
ACGGCATCACCGGACCCGCGATGTCCGTCGCCTCTGCCTGTGCATCGGGAAGCGACGGACTCGGTCTCGCGTGGATGATGCTGCGCTCCGGGATGATCGACGCCGCTGTGGCAGGCGCCGCCGAATCGACCCTGACGATGACAGGCGTGGGGGCATTCGACCGAATTGGTGCCCTATCCCGCCGCAACGATGACTACTCGATGACCCCCGCGCCTTTCGACAAAAACCGTGATGGTTTGGTGATGGGCGAAGGCGCCGGCATTCTCGTGCTGGAAACTGAAAGCCATGCCAAAGCACGCGGCGCACATATTTACGCCGAGCTTGCAGGCTATGCCGCCACCGCCGATGCCTACCACGTCACTGCGCCATCCAGCGAGGGCGCAGGCGGCGCAGCAGCCATTCGTCAGGCACTCATCACCGCGGGCGTCAATACGGATGAAGTGGATTACATCAGCGCACATGGCACCGCCACTCCGCTCAACGATGCAGCGGAGACGAAAGCCGTCAAAGCTGCGCTCGGCGAAGCTGCTTACAAGACCCCGATTTCATCGACAAAATCCATGACGGGGCACATGATGGGCGCAACCGGCGCACTTGAAGCGATTCTCTGCGCCAAAGCGATCAACGAAAGCGTTGTACCGCCAACCATCCACTACCAAACGCCCGATCCCGAATGTGATCTTGACTACGTCCCCAACGAAGCACGCGATAAAGAAGTAAACGTCGCTATCAGTAACGCCTTTGGCTTTGGCGGGCACAATGCTGTCATCGTCGTGCGCAAGTATCAATAAGATTTGAGACGTTAGATGTTAGACGTTAGACACTAGACGTGAGACATTAGAAAACGAACCAACCCCATGACATTTTTTCATAGAAGCGTTCGTTGGTTGAGTGGCTACTGAGCTTGTCGAAGTGTAGGCGATGCTTTTCGCCGTATCGAAACCAACAAGGTAACAAAAATCGCCGAAATATGTGGTTTCGATACGCTTTTCGCTCCGCTCACCTACTCAACCACCTCCAAAAATAAAATGTCTGTGACTAGAAAACGAAAAGCCCTTCGAGATAAAAACTCTAAGGGCTTTCTTTTTAATGACAAGATAAATCTTGTCTTACGTTTGCAACGCAAATTTTACCTTGCTCGTTTACGGCAAAACTTTCATAAACTCGCTGGCAAACTCTTCTGTGGAAACACTACCGAACCAGGTTTTGACAGGCGTGCCGTTCGCATCCAGCAAGACGAACATTGGCTGGTATTGAAAGCGGAACTGTTTTTTCAGTTCATCGTTACGCGCATCATCAATATCTAAAAACGAAAATTGGATCTGACCATAATATTGTGCTTCAAGCCCATGCACGATGGGCGCCATATTTTGGCAAGTCCCTCACCAAAAAGCGAAGAATTCGATCAGTTGCGGTTGCCCGCTGTTTAGATTGACAGTTGTCGGGTCGGTCGCCACCAGTTGATTCCCGCGCGACGTTGGCTGTGCCATGACTTCAGCAGTCGCTTCGGCTTCGGCGGGCGCTTCCGTAGCAGCAATGGGAGCCGCAGTCGGGGCATCCGCTTCAGCCTGTGTGGGCTGCACTTCGTCCGTAGGCGCTAAGGCAGACGGCTCGGTCGCCGCACGCTCAGGGTCGGCGCTTGGCGGAGCAGCTTCAGGGACACAAGCCGCCAGCATAAAAATGGCGACCAAGCCCAAGGTCAGGAACGTTTTTCGTTTCATATCATTTCCTTTCTTGTATCTTTCTATTTCCTAAGCTATATTCTACTATATTGCGATAATGTTTATCCGAATTCTTACCTTAGCTTAAGGAACGTCTTCATCCTGCCACAAAACTTACTGAGTTGTAAAATGAAGGCAGTCAAAAAGCTCAAAACCAACAATCAGTAAGGAAAACATATCAGCGAACGAAAAACATCACCTTTCACATCAATCAAAAGATGATTATCATTCAACTATGGATAGAAACGAATTTATTGCACGCATTGGCACCTTTTTTTTCGTGATGGCGATGGGTTTCATCATCATCTTCGTCGTCTCGGACATTGCCAATAAACCGCTTTTCGATTTCTTCTTTATCGGTGTTTTGCTAGGCGGCTTTGGATTGTACATCCGCCGCAAAACCCCATCAGCAGAGCCAAGCGGGCGTTTTTCCACTTGGCGAAAATGGCGCTCCGGCAAACTAAAGGACGAAGTGGCTGAACGGCGCGAAACCAAAAAAGCCGAACGCGCCGCCAAGAGCGCAGAACGAAAAGAACGCCTGAAAGGGTCTTTACGATCCATCGGCAGGCGAAAAAAGGATGAAGAATGAGCAAATTAATTTCCCTGAAAGATGCAATTGCAAATCATGTACAGGATGGCGATACCCTTTACGCGGCTGGATTCACGCACTTGATTCCCTTCGCCGCTGGACACGAAATCATCCGCCAGCACAAACGCGACCTTGTCTTGGCGCGCGCGACCCCGGATTTAATTTATGACCAGATGGTTGCCGCCAACTGCGCCCGCAAGGTCATTTTTTCGTATATGGGCAACCCCGGCGTTGGCTCGCTGCGGATCGTGCGCGGAGCGATTGAGCGCGGCGAACTGGCATGGGAAGAATACTCCCATTTCGGGATGATCTCCTGCTTGCAAGCGGGGGCGGCGGGTTTGCCTTTTATGCACATCAACCCGACGGCTGCGACGAGTTTAGAAGAAGCGAACCCGCGCATTAAGCGCGTCATTGACCCATACAGCGGCAAAGAGTTGATCGCCGTCCCCGCCCTGAACCCGGACGTCGCCATCGTCCACGTTCAACGCGCGGATGTGAACGGCAACGCACATCTGTGGGGCATCATCGGCGAACAAAAGGAAGCGGCTTTTGCGGCGAAAAAAGTAATTTTGACCGCCGAAGAAATTGTGGACGAAGAAGTGATCCGCTCAGACCCGAACCGCACGCTGATTCCCGGCTTCATCGTGGATGCGGTTTGCCATGTGCCGATGGCTTGCCATCCCTCTTACGCGCAAGGCTACTACGACCGCGACAATGAGTTCTATCTCGGCTGGGATAAGGTCAGCAAAACGAAAGAAAGCGTCCAAGCCTGGCTGGATGAGTATGTTTATGGCAC
>JANTFU010000308.1 GCA_024763295.1 Anaerolineales bacterium | reverse complement strand
CACGCAAATAAACGCCGCGAAAAACCAGCCCCCAAACAGTGTACTGTAAAACATAGACCATGCCGAGCGTAAGAAGCCCACCCACCCCATAACGCCCCCAACCCAAACGCTGGCGCACGGAAGAGATATTGAGCTTGGCGCGCAAGGCATCTGCGACCTTATGCCAGCGTTGCGGCTGCCAAAATGCCAGCAAATTTGCGCCGCTAAAAAGAAGCGTGTACAGGCTAAAAATGCCAAAGAGCAACGCCCACATGGGCGCTGCTGTAGAGCGATAAGCATTTGGCTGAAAGACAAGGACAAAGAGTTCTGAGACACTTTGAAAAGCAAGCCAAATGATGAGCAAGGATAGCAGAATTTTTCGATACATGCAGAGTTGGAATTGTGGCAAACCCCGACAGCGCTTTAGGGTTTAGCGGTTAGTTTTTGCCCTATTGTACAGCAGAAACTCGCCCAAAAGCGGCATACAAGGGCAGGTAAAGTAAGGTTAGCGCATTGAGCAAATAATTCAGCACCCGAATGCCAATCAGGATTGCTGCTAACTCCGCGGTTTGCGTGGAAAAAAGCCCCAGCAACGAAAGCCAAATCCCTTCCGAAAGTCCCAAACCACCGAAAATATAAATCGGGATCCACGAAGCGAACTGTACCAGTGATAAGACAAAAACGACGATGAAAAAATCGAGTGTTAACGAAAAGCTCTGAAAACGCGCATACCCCCAAATCATTGTCATGCCCATATAGGCGAGCGAGATAAAACTGGCTTGTGTAATGGTGCGTAAAATCTCCGCACGCGGGTAGGCAACCAATTTGTCAAGATAGCCGAGCATTTTTTTTACGAGATTTGCTTTATCCAGCTTCAGCAACGCCAGTAGGTTGCGAAGCAATATTAGGAATTTTTCGCGCAGCAAAAGCGAGGCGAACAAAACCACCAAAAAAGCGAGTGCCGCCAAAGCAACTACAGTCACCACAGGCACAGCACCCACAGGCAGCGGGCGGATAAAGAATATCGAAAAGAGTAAATAGAAAGATACCGCGACAATATCTCCGACCTTGACAAGCACGAAAGATTCGGTTGCTTTGCCAAGACGAACGTCTTCCTCCACGCCAAGCATCGTCAGGTAAGATGCGATTCCTGCAGCGGTGGCGACAAAATTCATCAGCGCGTTTTGGATGACGACAATCTCCAGCAGGCGGAAGTAACTCAATTTTCGCCCAATGAAAATGTAATATTGATAGGTTTTAATCGCTAGCATCAACAAAAATGCCAGAAAAGTGACTCCCAGCCAGCCCCATGAAAACCGTACCTTTAACGCCAGTAATTGCGCAAAGTCAGCCTGTCTGAGGACGTAGACAAAAAGCACCACAGCAAAGACGACCTTAGTAAACGTCCAAAGCTTTGAGTTGAAAAAATTTTTTTTCGGGGAAGAGTTCATTCAGTATTTGGTGGTCAGGATTCTGTATTCAGTGGCTGCAAACTCTGTGCCAAAAACTAGCCGTCCGCTTGAAAAATCCGCGAACATCCGCTAAATCGGCGTAAGTCCGCGTTCTAATCACTCAACGTTCAAACAATCGCTCGTACTGTGCAACGATGAAATCAAGCGCAAAGAATTGCGATTTTTCTATACTCACCACCCGCATGAGTTTCAACATTTCAGGCGATGATAAAAGCGCGCGTAAATGCTCGGCATAATCTTCCACGTCGTCAACGAGAAAACCGTTCTTTCCTTCATCAACCAAATCGGCAAAGCCACCGATATTGCTAACGAGCAACGCCAGCCCTGAGGCAATCGACTGCACGCCAACGACAGGCAGCCCCTCAGACAATGATGGCATGAAAAGAATATCACTCTTTTTCATCCACGCCTGTACTTCGGCGGGCGTAATCCAGCCGGGGAAAACAAATCGCTCCTCCATGCCATGTGCGCGGACTTCAGCTTTGATTTCGTCGCCGAGATGCCCGTCACCAATCAGCACGGCTTCCCAACTCAAATCTTTCACTTGCGCTAGAGAGCGCACAATTTGAAGTGGGTTTTTCTGTTCGGCAAAACGCCCTGCAAAGACAATGACCGGCGGCTTGTTAATCACAATTTCGGCAGGCGCGAGCTTGCTCAAATCCACGCCGTTGTGGATAACCTTAATATCTACATCGTAATGCTTTAATGCCAATCTGCGCGTAAACTCACTGACTGCCACAACCTGCTTGGCATCACGCCAAATACGATGCGTTAATGGAAAAATCCAATGGAACCATTTATCCGTTTTTTCGGGCGCGCCGCCCGGCACATCGCCGAGATGCGCGGTTAAGATGTAGGGGATTTTCGTCAAACGGGAAAAAGCCCAAGCCAGCACCCCGCCCGGCACCGCAAAGTGGACGTGAATGACATCGGGACGCCATTCTTTCAGCAAACGGAAGCAAGCCCAAAGTCCATGTACGATATACGCAGCCATTGAGATAAAGCTGGCGCGAAACGCCTCGCGTCGCAGAGCAGGTACGCGCAGTATCCGCATCCCATCCTGCACTTCATCTTTGGGCAAATCGCCCCAATGCGAGGTCAGCAACACGATTTCGTGCCCGTGTTGCGCCAATCTACGCGCAATATCTTGGGCGACATGCCCACCACCGCCACCAACTGGCGGATATTCATGCGTCAAGACCAAAATTTTCATTCCTATTTCCCCACTACTCTACAGCTACACAGTTCAAAACCATCATCTCAGATTTCATCCGCAATATTGACGGTCTCACGCACGGTATAAGTCGGCTTATGCTGCGATTCGTGGTAAGTGCGCACCTGCAACTCGGCAATTAAGCCCATCAAAATCGACTGAAAGCCGAGAATAAAAAACATCGCGCTCATCTGAAAAAAGGGCGAGAGCAAAACCGAACCATTCCAGAAAACGCGCCGAACGAAAAGGAAAAGCAGCATCAACGCACTCACGCCCACCAATATAATGCCCGTCCCGCCAAAGAGATAGATCGGCTTGGCGGAGTAGGATAGCAGGAATTTGACGGTAAACAAATCCAGGATGACTTTGACGGTACGCTCCAGCCCGTATTTGGCAACGCCATATCGACGTGGGTGATGACGAACGGGAACTTCCAATATCTTTGCCCCCAC
>JANTFU010000307.1 GCA_024763295.1 Anaerolineales bacterium | reverse complement strand
TTACAGATCAAACTGTGAGAATTACAGAGAAAGGCAGCGAGTAACTTCTCTGGAATTAGAGATTTCAGTTTTATGCAAGACTCCACTGCAAAAAGATATTCAATCATCTCTAAGTGAGAGAGAACACCATAAAAACCGAGTTTTTTAACACGCCATCCCGTAAATCGCTCGCTTCAGAGAGAAAAGTGGAGCGTTTTTTTAGATTGGTTTCTGAAAAACTCGTTTTTTTTTCAGTAAACTCATAAGTGCTGCGCAAAAACTTAAATCAAGCAATGAAAAAACACACTGCTCCTCTTTACTTAAGGAGCAGTGTCATTTAATGCCAAACTTGCACATTTCTGCGTATTAAAGATCGGCACATCTGGTTTATGCGCAATTCAGCCATTAGTGGGATTTCCAAGGCAAACAGAGAAATAGTAAAATTGTTAACTAAACAGGAGAGTGCAGCATGTCACGAAACGCCCAAGTTTTTTTGTTGGTTTTGACTCTCGGATTCTTGCTTCTTATATGGGGGCTGGGAGGGTCTGCAAATGCCAACTCAGTTGATGCAGCTCATCTTTTCGCCATTCCTGCCAATGATGATTTTAGCGCAGCGACAGATATATCCGAGATGACCGGTTCCCTGCCCGGATATGACACCAGCGAAGCGACAACAGCAGCTGATGATCCTGCCGTCAGCGCTTGCGGACTTGGCAAAGGGCTGGCGACTGTTTGGTATCAATACCGGTCAGAAACAGATACTGCCTTGAGTCTGGATACCTTCTCATCAAACTACGATACATTTATTGCAGTTTGGACAGGGGAACGCGGCAATTTGGTCCCTGTCATCTGCAATGATGACCGCAACGGCGTGGATAGGTCTTCAGTCACCTTTCGACTTGAGGGAGAAACAACCTACTATATTGAGATCGGTCAACCTGCCGCGGGACCCGCTCTGGGTAGCTGTCCGCTTTTTCCAGTGGACAATATCTGGAACACGCGCGTAGACAGCTTGCCCGTCCATACCCGGTCGGATGCCTGGATCAACAGTATTGGGCGCAACGAGGGCTTCCACATGGATTTCGGTTCGGGAACCGTGGGCGGTGGTCCGATCGGGATACCGTATAACCTCGTTGCGGGCAGCCAAGCCAAAAAGTCGGTCGTCTTCGAGTATGACGATGAATCCGATACTGGTCCTTATCCCATCCCCAATAATCCAAAAATCGAATTCGGCAGCGACCATCATATTTTGCTGCTCGATCAAGACAATTGCATTCTCTATGAACTGTATGACGCCTCGTACAGCGGCGGGCAATGGTACGCAGGCTCTGGCGCGATCTGGGATTTAAATTCGCACGATCTGCGCCCAGATGGTTGGACGTCGGCAGATGCAGCGGGGTTGCCAATATTGCCGGGCTTAATCCGCTATGATGAAATCGAGGCAGGGGAAATCAATCACGCCATCCGATTCACGATTTCTCGCACGCAACGCGCCTATCTGTGGCCCGCACGTCATTTTGCATCAAGCATCACCGACCCAAATGTCCCACCGATGGGCGCTCGCTTCCGATTGAAGGCGTCTTATGATATTTCGGGCTTTGCTCCTGAGATGCAGGTGATTCTGAAGGCAATGAAGGAATACGGCATTATCGTCGCCGACAATGGCTCTGATTGGTATGTGTCTGGTGTGCCCGACGAACGTTGGGATAACGATATGCTGCATACCCTCGATGCGCTGACGGGAGATGATTTTGAAGCAGTGGATGTTTCCGGGCTAATGATCAATCCTGATTCGGGGCAGGCGCAGTAATTTCCATAGCAGGCTTTTCAGTATTCCCAAATTTCGTTGTTTTCATCTGTGAATTCACTGAAAAAACGTAACTACCTACCCCTACAATTGAGCGTCTTTTTGCGAAGCAGTCTCCCGCATAGTCAGGGGATTGCTTCACCCCGAAAAGCATCGGGGTGAAGCAATGACGTAGGTAATTACGTTTCGGTACTGATTTCTCCAAAGCGCAGATGTCCAGAGCAAAGAAGCCAAGCGTATGCACAACCCTTCGCTGCAACTCATCTGCCGCGAGTATGCTCCTCGCAAAATCAGCGCATTACTTCAGTTGACGTGCTGCGAAAATTTATTCCTGCGAACGCTTGCCTTTCAGCGCATAGATCGGTGTCAGCGCTGCCTTGCCTTTCAGCGAAACCTCACCAAGGAAGTCGAACTCAAATTTCTCTTGGACGCGCTCGTGCGCTTTACCGGTGAGCAAAATCTGGTTTGGCTCGGCGCGGTTCATCAGGCGCGCAGCAATATTAACGGTGTCGCCCAGCACATTGTACTCACGCCGTCCACGCGGTTCGCCGATTTCAGCGGCAAAGGCTGCACCAACGTTGATGCCAATCTGGCAAACCACTTTCGGGATTTGCATCGCTACGCGCGGCACCTTCAAACTCATCACCGCATCGCGGATTGCCATCGCCGCTTCCACGGCGCGTTCGGTATCGTTAGAATGTGCTGTCGGCGCGCCGAAGTAGATGACAATATCGGAGCCGGAAAGATGGTAGGTAATCTTCTTCAAAACACCGCCGCGCGCTTCCACCGCCGCATTGATGAGCGCAAAGGCTTGCGAAAACGTACGCGTAATCGCTTTTTCTTCGCCGGGCATTGCCAAATCGACTATTTCGGGCAAGCCGATAAAGTTGACGAAAACGACGGTCGGCTCGACAAAATCCGGGGGGATGTGGCGGTCTGCCGCGCTCTCAACGAGTAGATTCAGCACGGGCGCGGGTAGCAAGCTTGCCAGGGGTTCGATCCCGTCGACTAGATTTTCGATTTGCTGTACCATTTCGGCAATCCCACGATCAAAAAGCACGGCGCTGGCTTGCTTCCGTCTGGTGCCGTCCAGCTTGAAGAGTTCATATTCACCGAGTTCATCTTCAGTCAGATTGTCGATAACGAGTTTGTACTTGCGTTTTCCGTCTTTCGATTGATGATCTTCGAACTCAAATGCGTCAGCAATGCGCTTATAGACCGTTATTGAAAGGCAAACGCGCCCTTGCACGCCGGCGCTTTCTGCCAGCTTGGTATGCTGGACTGTTTTGCCGAGTAAAACATGCTCCATGCGGCGCGGCGTCCCAATATCCGCTGCCAAAAAACGCCCCGAATGCA
>JANTFU010000306.1 GCA_024763295.1 Anaerolineales bacterium | reverse complement strand
AAACAACTTCTTAATAAAATGGGACTACTTCGGCAATAAAGCTGCTTCGCAGATTCATGCCATCACTACTGCAGAACCACATCTTTTCCTGATTTAGGATAAGCGCACTGGGCGCGTTTTTTCAAATTGGTAAATTAGCCACGAATTATAGATGTGATGATAAAGAATGTAGAAGGTCGGTCCCATCGCAATGAGCGGGTTGAGAAAGGTGAGCGCAACCCAAATGGTAAAAGAAAGATTTTTTTGACCGAGTGCTTGTCCGCTCTCGCGCCAGTGGTTTGGTTGCCCTAAACGAACCCCAATGCCAAAATTTAGCATGGCGATCGCTAACGAGACCAGCGCAATCTTGCCGAGTGTGGTTAGCGATGCGGTGTTTTCGTTGCGCAGAAAATCAGAAGCCTTGGCACTGACAATAACAAGGGTTACCAACCAGAGCGGCATGGAGAGTGATTTTCCTTTGCGAATCAGTTTTTGCGTGGTTGACGGCAATTTTTTGACCCCTTGCGCCAACAACATAGGCAGGAACATGGTTACGACGACGGAGCCGAGCATATCGGCGATACCGATATTCAGCGTGGTGCTGGCTAGATGCGGCAGGGCAAAGGGAATGACCAAGGCAACGACGATATTCGTTAGGATAACCGCCGCAATAATATATTCCATATCGCCTTCCACGAAACCCACGATGACGGGGGATGAGATCGCTGTAGGAGAGATAGCGGTGATGAAGGCTGCCAAGGCGATCTGACGGTCAAACGGAGCGAGGATGCCATAGAACGCAAAGGCAATCAGCAGATTTGCCAACAAAACCCAGAGAGCGCCCTTTTGCGTTGCGCGAGGGTGCAGGTCAATGTCCAGAAAGGCGAAGAAGAGCATCGCGATCAGGAGATATTGAATCGTGTAGTCGTATTGATGCGCCTGAGGTAAAAAAATGCCCACCAGCATGGCGATGAGCAGTGCAAGACCTTTCCCTTTTGTGGTGAGAAAGTTTTTGAGCAGGCTGATTTTTTGCAGCATTCAGCGTTCTCCTGAATGAGGGGTGATGAGTGGACGGCGGGGAATTTTAACGCTATTTGTCTTTGCCTGCCGCGAGAATTTGCATGACTTCCGCCGGTGGACGTTGGGCTTTGAGCAAGTTCACCATAATCTTCATCGGCTCGTCGATGTGATTGAAGAAGGCTTTATAGCCCGCGCATAAATAATTCAGCCCTTCTTCGCCATCGGGCGTGCGGATAAAGCGATTTTTGGGACAGCCGCCATGACAGGCGAAGCGGACTTCACATTCGCGGCAGTAGCGCGGCAGGCTGGTCAGCTTTTCCTCGCCGAATCGACGCTGCTTTTTAACGGTAGCAAGTTGAATTAAGGGCGTTTCGAGGATATTTCCCAGCTTGTAGTCGGGTTCGACATAATGGTCACAACTGAAGAGATCGCCGTTATGTTCGAGCGCGAGGGCTTGTCCACAGGTGGGCGCGAAAATGCAGAGCGCACCGGGTTGTCCATACCAGGCAGCGAGGGCGACATCAAAATGCTGCACGAAGACTCTGCCGACATCCTTACGCACCCATTCGTCAAAAATCGCATTCAAAAAAGCACCATATTTTTTCGCGTTGACAGAGCGCTGTGTATATTTGTCACCCTGTTGGGTATAGAGCGGACGCTCTGCGTTGCTTTCTTCGCGCCAGCCGAGGTTGGCAATGGGCAGGATGTCGGGCGTGACGCGCTCGACGATAGGGATAAATTGAATAAAGGCGGCGCGCAGTTCATCACGAAAAAAGCGGTAGACACGCAGCGGATGATCTTGGTTGCCGGCGTGGACGGTGCAGAGGATGTTGTAGTCAACACTATATTTTTCAAGCAGCTTTAGCCCGCGCATGACTTGCGAGAAAGTGCCTTTGCCCCCTTTGTCAACGCGATAGGCATTGTGCAAGTCTTCTGGTCCGTCGATACTGATGCCAATTAGGAAATTATTCTTTTTGAAGAATTTTGCCCATTTTACATCCAGCAGAGTGCCGTTGGTTTGGAGGGTATTTTCGATTTTGATGCCCGGTTTGGTATATTTTTTTTGCAGTGCCAGCGCTTTGTGGAAAAAATCCAAGCCCATCAGAGTTGGTTCACCACCTTGCCAGGCAAAGGTAATCAGATTGCCGGGTTGTGATTCAATATATTGGCGGATATAGGCTTCAAGCACTGCGTCAGACATGCGGAAATTGCTCTGCGGATACATGACTTCTTTGGAAAGAAAGTAGCAATATTTACAATCCAAATTGCAGGTTGCGCCGCTGGGCTTGCTCATAATATGGAAGGGGAATTGGGCAGTTTTATTCATATTTTTATCTCAAGATAATTAGCTGAAGGATTGTACCTTGTCTGGCGATTAAACCCCAAAAAGCTCCCCGCGTTTTTGCGAAGAGCTTTGGTTGACCGCGTTGATCAGATCTCTTGCATCAGTGCCACAGCCGCCGTCCCCGGCGACGTGATTTGCGAGACACCCGCGCCGAGGACGGCGCGGGGAGCGGGAGAAGAAAGAATCTACTAACCACATGACATTTTTTCATAGAAGCGTTCGTTGGTTGAGTGGCTATTGAGCTTGTCAAAGTGTAGGCGATGCTTTTCGCCGTATCGAAACCAACAAGTTGGCAAAAATCGCCGAAATTGTAGTTTCGATACGCTTTTCGCTCCGTTCACCTACTCAACCACCTCCAAAAATAAAATGTCGTGTGACTAGGGAATCTATTCAAATTCTGGCAACCATTCACCGTGCGCGTCAATCAACTCGTCCACCAACGACCAAATTTGGTCGAGGTCGAGTTCGGCGGCGGTATGCGGATCGAGCATCGCGGCATGGTAAATGTGCTCCCGTTTGCCCGTCAGCGCGGCTTCGACCGTCAACGCCTGAACGTTGATATTGGTCTGCATCAGCGCCGCCAAATGTGGGGGCAGCGCGCCAACCTTTGTCGGCTGCAAGCCATTTTTATCGACCAAAATCGGCACTTCCACGCAGCTTTCGCGCGGCAGGTTTTCAATCAGCCCGTTGTTCATCACGTTGCCGTAAATCACGCGCGGCGTGCCGGTTTCGAGCGAGTGGATGATGTACGCGCCATACTCGTGCGACTGCGCCACATGATCAAAACTCTTCAGCATTTCGT
>JANTFU010000305.1 GCA_024763295.1 Anaerolineales bacterium | reverse complement strand
CTTCAAAGATTTTTTCCGTGAAATTCCGTTGATTCCGTGTACAAAAAAGCGATTTTCAGCATCTTTTCTGCTGACCACAAAATCCGGTAGAATTAGGAAAAAAACTCTCTCATTTCTGAGGGAGTTTTGTTTTAAGGGGTAGCGATTAGCGGTGGATTGAGCACCACCATATCGCCGGCTTGCACATTGCCACTTAACTCTTCGCTATACGCGGTATCGCGCACGCCGAGTTTGATCGGCACGGCATTCAGGCTGTTGTCATCGCGCAGCAAATAGATGACGCGCTCGCCGTTTAACATGCGGATGGCTTGATTAGGGATCAGCAGCACCGATTTTGCCTCACGCACTTGGATCAGGACATCTGCCGTCATCCCGGCGCGGATGAGTTCGTCGGCATCATTCAGCCGGACGCTGACCTTGTAGCCTGTCGTTCCGCTCGTGGATGGTGTGCTTGCTCCCGCTATCTCAACGACTTCTCCCTGATAGCTTTTATCGGCAACTGCGTCAAAATTGACGGTGACCGTTTGCTCGACAGAAATTTCGTTGATGTCGATCTCCGAGACATTCAGGTCGATGCGCAGTTCAGATAAATTGTCCACGCGAAACGCCGGTGTCCCTGTACTGACCTGATCGCCGACTTGCGCATCTACTTCGGTGATCATGCCATCAAAGGTCGCGTAGATATTGGCTTGGTCCAGCAGACGTTGGGCTGCTGCAACGCGTGCTTCCGCCGCTACAATGTCACGCTCTTGTGGTCCATCCTTGAATTGATCGTAGCGACGCTGGGCATCATCCAGAAGCGCTTTTTGCAAGATAATATCCTGTTCGGCTTCGGCTTTTTGTTCTTCGTCGGGATAATATTTGATATTGTTAATCTTTGGAATTTTAAACGTGCCAAAGGGGGTTGCCAGGCGTTTCCAACCCGCGAAGACATCATATTCAACTTCTTCATCTAAAAGTGCGCGGTAGTTGACAGCATCGTCGTAGGCTTCTTGGGCTTCACGCAAGGCGATTGCTGCGTTTGCAGCCTCGGTGCCCGCCGAGCCAAGCACATCTTCCAAATTTTGTTGTGCTGCCATCAACTCAGCTTCTGCTTGTAGATTTGCAGGCGGCAGTGAATTGCTACGCAGTGATGCCAGGACATCCCCTTTTTTCACTTGATCCCCAATATCGACATTCACGGACTCGATAATTCCGCTGGTTTCCCATCCAAAGACGCCGGATTGATAGGCGCGTACACTGCCGGTTGCTTCGACGGATGTGGCAATATCGCCCAGCCTGGCGACTTCGGTTTCATACTGGCTGTTTGCATTTACGTCGCCGGGGCGCAAAAAAAGAACGCCAGCGATAGCCGCACCGATAAGTATAAGCACGATGATTAAATTGATAGGTTTACGCAAGAAGGCTTTCATTTAAAATTTCCTTGATAAATATTTCACTCGCATAGGATAGCAGAAAAATGTGTAAAAAGTATAAGAATGCTGCATGAAAAAGCACTTCAGCCGCCGTCCTCGGCGGCGATTCTTCTCTCAAAACCCTGCGCCGAGGACGGCGCAGGGAACTTGAATTTTTTTCGGATAGCTTTTTTGTTTTTTTCTTAGCTATTCTACGAAAATTCGCATCAAGGGTTTCTTTTTGAACTTACAATCTATTCGAAAATTCTGCTTCAGACGGGGGCTAGAGCAAGATATTTACTTTGCCCCGCGTTTAATGGCGTCATCGCCAAATTTCTCTTTGATTTTTGCGAGTACATCTTCAACGTGGCGTTCCTTTTCCCAGTCGTGATCCCATAAACCAATCTGCTGATTAGCGGATTCCAAGCCGCTGACACCCATGCCAATCAGTCGCAGCGGGCGTCCTTGCCAGTGTGTGTTGAAGAGTTTTTGGGCAGCTTGGATGAGTACGTCGCTTTCGTCGGTGTGGGTAGGCAGCGTGGTTTGACGTGTCAGGGTTGTGAAGTCTGACCAACGCAGCTTAATCTTGACCGTGTGGGCGACGAATCCCTTTTTTTGTAGGCGGTCACAGACTTTTTGGGAGAGTTTGCGCAAGACTTGTTGGAGTTCGCCTTTGTCGCGCGTGTCTTTTGAGAAGGTGGTTTCTTGACTGATGGATTTGGTTTCACGCTCGGTGACGATGCCACGTTTGTCGATGCCGCGTGCGCGGCGTGTGATCTCGTAGCCGACTTGCCCAAAGCGTTGCAGCATTTTGAGTTCGTCTTGGGCTGCCAAATCGCCGATGGTGCGGATGCCGATTTCCGCTAATCGTTCGGCGGTTTTGGGTCCCACTCCCCAGAGCTTGGTGATCGTTAACGGGGCAAGAAATGCCGCTTCTTTACCGGCAGGGATGACGGTGAAGGCGCGCGGCGGTTTTCCATCTCGTTTTTGGGCTTTACCGTAGTCGTTGGCGATCTTGGCGACGAGTTTGTTGGCGGCAATCCCGATTGAGCTGGGCAGATGTAAGGTCTGGTTTATATCAAGCTGAAGGTCGCGGGCGATCCGTTCTGCATCTGTTTGGTCGGAGAGGTCGAAGAAGGCTTCGTCAATCGAAATTTGCTCGACTTGATCGGTAATCTCGCGTATTTTTGCCATCACTTGCCTAGATGCTTGCGTATAAGCACCGCGACGATGCGGAACGATCCGCAAATTGGGGCAAAGCCGAATTGCCTGTGCCATCGGCATGGCGGAGTGGACGCCTTGCATTCGTGCGGGGTAGGAGCAGGATGCGACCACGCCGCGTCCGTCGGGGCTGCCGCCAACCGCAAAAGGCACGCCGCGCAAGGCGGGAGTGTAGAGTTCTTCGACGGCGCAAAAAAAGGCATCAAGATCAAGATGGGCGATGATTCGCATAATGCTATTTTACCGCGCCTGATTCTTAACGCGAATTTTGCGAATTAGCGAATGGCGCGAATTTTATTCGCGAAATTCGTCAATTCGCGTTATTCGCGTTGAAATCTCTTGACCTACCTTTGCCATTCTGGTATCCTATATCTACCGACCGTTCGGTAGGTTTTCGAGATAAGAACTATGATGACAAAAGAACAAATTCTGGACGCAGCCGCAGAAATCTTTCATATCAAGGGCTATCACGCCACTTCGATGAGTGATATTGCCGGGGCTGTCAACTTGCAAAAAGCCAGTCTCTACCATCATGTCTC
>JANTFU010000304.1 GCA_024763295.1 Anaerolineales bacterium | reverse complement strand
GAGCGTGTGCTGCTGAAAGCGCTCGCCAAAGAGCGCGATGACCGCTACCAGAGCGTGCCTGAACTTGTGCAAGCCTTTAAGAGTGCTTGGGATGAAGCCGGTGTGGATATGGCAGAAGTAACGATGACGAAACCCATCACGGAAGTTGCCCCAAAAATAGCTGCCGCAGTCGCACCTGCCCCGATGCCTGCTACCGTTCCCCCAACGCAGGCACCCGCCCCAACGGATACCGCCGACCCAGCCGAAACAGGAGCGTCCCAGACCAAGCCGAAGAAGAAATTTTGGCGTTGGATCGGAATCGTTTTGGTGGTACTCTTCGCTTGTTTCAGCGGTTTGGTTGTTCTTGATATTTTGAAGGGATACTCCCAAAATGATGCTCCGCTGGTGGCAGAGTCCGTCGATCCTTTTAGCCCAGAAGCCGCGCCGCTGCCTGATGATGAGCGCATCGCCCCTGAAGAGTTGGAAGATTTACAGGCTTGGGCTGAATCTGAACCCGAAAATGCGGATGCACATCTACTTTTAGCCTTAGGATTTTTTGATAATAAAAACTTTAAACCCGCCTACACCGAGTTGCAGCAGGCGCTTGATTTGGCAGGGGACAATGTTGATTTTTACATCTATGCCGGAGATGGTTTGGCTCAACGCAATGCTTGGCAAGGCGCGGCAATCGTTTATACACGCGCACTGGATGTTTTGCCGGAGAGTACGCCGGAGTATCCTCAGTTTTTTGAGCGCTTCCACGAAGCTCTCTATAAAGCCTCGCGTATGCCGGAAGTTTTCAACGCGATTCCTGTGGATGAATTGAAAGCCGTCGATGAGCAGATGGTACGCTTGGCGCAAGCGCGGCAGACCTTTTATCATAAAGACGAAGAACGCGGCAGAGAACTCTTAGACGAGTTACTTACCTTCGACCCGGGGATGCCCGAAGCGCGCTTATTTAAAGCTGAAATTTTGATACAGGATCGCAACTTCAAAGATGCGCGCCCAATGCTTGAAGGGTTGGCGAACGATGAATATACCCCCTACTGGATTTATGAAGTCGCCACACAATACTTAGAAAAAATGCCTTAAGGCAAAAGATTAGGAGAGAAAAAATGCGTAAACCAATGGTTGCTGGAAATTGGAAAATGAATAAAACCGTCGCCGAAGCGCGCGAGCTTGTCTCGGCTTTGGTGCCGCTTGTCAAAGATATGGATGCAGTCAGCGTGGTGCTTTGCCCGCCTGCGATTTCGATATTGCCGGTTCATGCCCTTTTAGCGGGGACGGAGATTGGGCTGGGTGCCCAAAATATGCACTGGGAAGCCAGCGGCGCGTACACCGGTGAACTTGCTCCCGCTATGGTAGCCGAGTTCGGGCAGTACGTTATTCTCGGACACTCCGAGCGGCGTGCCTATTTCGGCGAAACCGATCAAACAGTGAATAAAAAAGTGCTCGCCGCCCAAGCCAACGGACTGACTCCGATTATCTGCGTCGGAGAAAGCCTCGAAGAGAACGAAGCCGGTCAGACCGAAGCAGTGGTTTCAAAACAGATTAAAGCCGGGCTGGCGGGCGTTAGCGCCGATTTGATTATCGCCTATGAACCCATCTGGGCGATTGGCACCGGGCGTGCTGCCACGGCTGAACTGGCGAATAACACCATCAAAGTGATTCGCGGCATTTTGGCAGAACTTTTTGGAGCAGAAACGGCGGAAGAGATCCGTATTTTGTATGGTGGTTCTGTCAAGGGCGCGAACGCAGCTGAATACTTCTCTGAGAGCGACATCGACGGCGCACTGGTTGGCGGTGCCTCGCTCAAAGCGGACGAATTTGCCAAGATTGCGGCTGCGGCGCAAGAACTTTCAAAGTAGTTTTTAACACCAAGTAAAATGATGCGTAAAACGTGAAAAAACGCATCACGTTTTACGTTTCACGCCCATTGCCCTTTGAGAAACTTTGAGACCTTTGTGTTGAATCATTAACCCCAACAACATCTTTTCGTGAACATCCAAACCTTTGATGGCTTGATATGGCTCGTGCTGATGCTGATTCCGCTAATCTTTTTACAGCGGAAATTTCATCTTGAGTTGCAAGCCATTTTTTTAATTCTCACCAATCGTCCCGATGTGACCATCGTCGCCTTTGCGCTACTCTTTTTCCCCGGCGTATTTCTGCATGAAACCAGCCATTATCTGATGGCGAAAGTGTTGCGCGTCCCTACGCATGGATTTTCGCTCATTCCGGGCGCGGCGCCGAATGGAAAGTTACGTCTTGGACAGGTGATTGTGGATCAGGCGGATATGCTGCGCGATTCGTTGATCGGTGCTGCCCCGCTTGTTGCGGGCGGATTTTTCATCTCGTACGCGGCGGTCGCCAAATTGGGCTTGCTACCCTTATGGGAAGCGTTACGCGCGGCGAATTTCCCTGCTTTTTGGGCGGGTTTTGCCGCTTTGCCCACCCAACCTGATTTCTGGCTTTGGGCATATTTGGCGTTTACCGTTAGCAGCACACTGTTGCCCTCCGAATCGGATCGCCATGCCTGGCTGCCTTTGGGCGGAGTGATTGCCTTGTTGGTTGCGGTCGCTGCGTTGGCTGGCGCCGGCGTGTGGATGCTTAAAAATCTTGCCCCGCCGCTGAATATCTTTTTCCGCTCTCTGGCGACCATCTTTGGATTAAGTGCTGCTGCCCACGCATTCTTTTTGCTGCCTTTGCTCTTATTGCACAAAGCATCCGCGCGGCTGATGAAACGCGATATTCAATAGACCCTTTCATAAATGTTCAAGCCGCCGAGGGCGGCGCGGGAAGCAGGTTGGAAATCGAGAGAAAACAATCACGGATCACACCGAGGTAGCGCGGTAGCTAATCGTGAAAAAAGATTTCAACCGCCAAGACGCAGAGTTTTAGGAGAAAAAAAGGAAGAGAGTGTCAACCCAAATGGGCAAGACTGGGCAGAAATGTCATCTTTCTTGTTTTTCACTTCAAAAACTTGGCGTTCTTTGTGCCTTGGCGGTTCCCTTTTTCCCCTCACGGTTAAGGGACGTTGTACCCACACCGATATTGAAATCCTTTTCTGTGAAATCCGTGAAATCTGTGGCGAAAAATAACTCGCTGGACTTATCCTTTAAATCGTGTGCAGAAGAAGGACATCTTTTTCCATTCGTTTCACAAAAGAAAAGCCCTCCGCGCGCGGAGGGCTTTTCAGCTTGGCAATTTATTG
>JANTFU010000303.1 GCA_024763295.1 Anaerolineales bacterium | reverse complement strand
GTGGCGTGCCCGTTGGAGATCATCACGGTTTTTAGCCCTGCTTTTTTCGCTGCTTTGAAAACGGCGACCGCCCACTCTGCGCTGATGAGCGGCTCGTTGTAGGTCGAGGCGATAATTTTGGCGTTGTTTTGCAGCGCGAGTTGCACGAGCGTTTCGGCGCTGACTTCACGCACGAGCCTGCCCGCGCCATCGGAGGCGGGGTCGCGCAGGGCTTGGGAGGTGAACCAATTTTGGCAGTAGGCACAATGCAAATCGCAGCCCAACATGCCGAAGGAGAGTGCGTTTTCGCCTGCGAGAAAATGGTAAAAGGGCTTCTTCTCAATCGGGTCGGCTTGCAGTGCGGCGACATAGCCAAAAGGCACGCGCAGTTCGCCGCCCTCGTTGAAGCGCACTTGGCAAATGCCGCGTTTGCCTTCACGGATTAAGCAACGATGTCCGCAAGCGGTGCAGCGCACGGCGTTATTGTCGAGCTTTTCGTAAAGTTCGGCGCGGGCGGTTAAGGGATCGAGTTTTTGGGCGAGGGAGGGCATTTTTTTGGTGGGGGATATCTTCGGAGGCTATGATTTTTTAGCGAGGAAAGAGGTGAGAGGAAAGAAGGGGGGCGTCTTTCCTCTTACCTCTTTTCCTCTAAAAACTGCGTGGTTGAGACGTTTCACGCGACACGTTGTTCATTCGTGAAATTCTTCAACCTGATAAACCAACACGTCCAGTTTTTTGCGCTGCCAGAGATCGGAGCGCGCGCCCATCTTGGCGCAGAGTTCGCTCAGGAAGACGCGCGGATCGGGGAGTTGCTGCCAGACTTGGGGCAGAAAGGTGGCGCGGCGTAAACCGTCTTTGAGGACAACGCCGTCTACGCCGGGACGAAGTTTTTGGAGCAGGTCGTTGGCGTCGTCATACGCCAGCGGGATGGGCTTGGTCAGGCGCGAGATTTCGATTTCGATCTCGTCGAGTTCTTCGGGCTGGACGGGATTGAAGCGATAATCATTTTTTGCGGCGGCAAGAGCGTGTTCACGCACGTCGTTGATGAGCGGCTGATAAGGTTCCAATGTGCCGATGCAGCCTCGCAAACGCCCGTTGACCGTCAACGTGACGAAGGTGGCACCTTCGGCTTGGAGCAGGGGCGTATCCGCACTGAGGGGCGGTAGTTCTTCGCCGCGCAGACCTCGTTCGAGGCTTTCACGGGCAACTTTTAGGAGGGTTTCTTTTTCGGATGGAGTGAGTTTTTCTGTGGACATGTTTTTTAACGTTATGGGTAGGGGCGGGGATACCCCGCTCCTACGGATTAGGCTAATTTGCCATATTTGCGGTCAAAATAAAGTAAAGGATTGCCATCTTCAATGGCTTTTGCTGCCACAATCTCGCCGATGAAGAGCGTATTGGTGCCCATCACGATGGCATCGTAAACCTTGCATTCCATGAAGCTCAAGCCGCCTTTGATGAACGGGATTTTGCTTATCAGATATTCCACGTTGCAGCCTTCAAAACGGTCGTCTGTGTCGGGAATGCGACCGGCAAAGCGATTGGAGACTTCTTCTTGATCGGCAGCAAGGATGGTTACACCGAAGCGCTGTGCAGCGGTGACCAGTTTGTGTGTGCGGCTGGTGTTATAAAGCGAAACCGATAGCAAGGCGGGTTCCAGCGAGAGCGATGTGAAGGAGCTAACAGTCATGCCGTGACGTTTGCCTTCGTATTCGGTGGTGACAACGGTGATTCCGCTTGCCCAATTGCGCATGGCGCTGCGGAGTTCTTCGGGGGAAATGGTCATGTTTTCTCCAGTTTTTTTTGAGTTTGGTGAAGGTTTTTTTCGTGAAACGTGAAACGTGTTGCGTGAAATCTTGTGAATTTTGCGTCATCGCGAGGCAGCTTCACCGCCGAAGCGATCCCCAAGATTATGTGGGAGACTGCCACGTCGCAAGTGCGCGCTCCTCGCAGTGACGTTTACGGATGGGGTAGGTCGTTGCGTTTCAAGGAAGCAATTCTAAATTATGCTGATAACTTTCATCATACCTTGCCGTCAGATACCGCGTCAAGATAAAATTCGTACAAATTTTGTCTGAAAACTTAGCTTGCTGGTTTTTTACAAACTGGGGTACTATTTAACGTCAGAACTAGGTTAAGGAGACCCAATTTGGACGAGGCACCCATTCCACAAGCGGAATCGATTTCACAGGAGCGCGTTTCTTTGCGCATCCTGCCCATTGTTTTGGGCGTTGCTTTTTTGCTGGCGACCCTCTTTACGGCATGGACCCCAGCCGGTCTCTTTTCCGGTAGTCTTTCGGATAAGGTTGCCGTGATGCTCACCAGCCAGCCCGATGAAGCGGCGGTGGCGCAGAGTACGGCGTATCCGCAATTGCGTGTGGGGATCGTATCGGGACATTGGGGCTATGACGTGGGCGCGGTTTGCTATGATGGGAATGGCGAAGTAACCCTGACCGAAGCCGAACTCAACCTTCGGATTGCTACCCTTGTTCAACAAAAACTGACGCAGGCAGGATATCTGGTAGACCTGCTCCAGGAGTTTGATCCGCGTCTGGATGGGTATACCGCTGTTGCGCTGGTGTCGATTCACAATGATTCGTGTGAATATATTGATGAGAATGCGACCGGCTTTAAGGTTGCTGCGGCAATGGATACTCGTGACACGAACCGCGCCTCGCGCCTGACGACCTGTCTGCGTGACCGCTACGAGCGTACGACGCATTTGAAATTTCATCCCGGCAGTATTACCTCCGATATGCGTGAGTATCACGCCTTTGCCGAGATTCACGATACGACCATCGCGGCGATTATCGAAACCGGTTTTATGAATTTGGATCGCACGATTTTGACGCAACATCCTGATTTGATTGCAGAAGGGATTGTGCAGGGGATTGAATGTTTTATTAATAACGAGGGGGTACAGCCCACGCCTGTGCCAACTTTCAGCGAATGAATCTCCACGCCGCGCAAGAAGCTCTAAGACGCTCGCGCATTGCGCTCCGTAAAGGAGAGCAGGATGTTGCGCGTCAGTGGGCGGAAAAAGCGGCTGTGTTGGCACCGACGCTCGAAGAACCCTGGCTACTTTTGGCGGCGGTCTCGCGCCCGCAGTTGAGCATCCACTATTTGCATCGGGCGCTGGCAATCAATCCGCAAAGTGAGAAGGCGCGTAAGGGGATGTTGTGGGCGCGCAAAAAACTGGCGGCGAAAGAGTCGGCGAAGCGGG
>JANTFU010000302.1 GCA_024763295.1 Anaerolineales bacterium | reverse complement strand
AAGGTTCCGTGAAAATATTTTCGCGGAACCTTTTGCTTAGTACGTGTAGCTTGTTTTCTGTACCTTATTCCTGCCACTCCAACTCAAAATCGGCGATGTAGACGGTGTCACCTTCTTCGATGCCTTCTTTGCGTAGGGCGTCTTCGATGCCGAGCGCTGCCATAATCTTTTGGAAGCGACGGATTGAGCCGTAGTGTTCCCAGTAGGTCATTTTGGCGGCACGCTCGATGGCTACGCCGCTGATACGCCAGCCACCATCATCTTCGCGGCTAATCTCAAATTCATTCGGGTCGGTTTCGACGCGGTAAACGGGCAGCGGGGCAACTTCTTCGAGCGTGGGGGTCTTGGAAAGTTCTTCAACGGCTTTCATTAGCAGTTTGCG
Source organism: Anaerolineales bacterium (assembly GCA_024763295.1). Taxonomy (GTDB): domain Bacteria; phylum Chloroflexota; class Anaerolineae; order Anaerolineales; family Villigracilaceae; genus Desulfolinea. The sequence continues at coordinate 2,826 of JANTFU010000302.1, read as the reverse complement.
GATGTCGGTGCGTGCAAGGGCGGAGATTGCCATCACTTTGTGTCCACGCGCTTCAAGTTCTTCTTTGACGATTTCCCAAATTTCCTGTACTTCGGGCTGATCGATCTTGTTCAGGGCGATGATTTGCGGCTTTTCGGCGAGATGCTCATCGAAAAGTGAGAGTTCCGTGTTAATTTGGCTAAAATCGGCGATAGGGTCTTCTCCCATACCATCCAGCAAGTGGATGAGTACACGCGTGCGCTGAATATGACGCAGAAATTCGTGCCCTAGTCCTGCACCTTGAGCAGCGCCTTCAATCAGACCGGGGATATCGGCAAGCACGACGCTTTCGTAGTCGTCTATGGGGGCAACGCCGAGATTTGGCTTGAGCGTGGTAAAGGGGTAGGCACCGATCTTGGGTTGAGCGTTGGTTAGGGCGGCGAGTAGAGTCGATTTACCGGCGTTCGGGACGCCGATCAAGCCGATGTCGGCGATTAATTTCAACTCCATGCGAATGTTTTTTTCCTCGGACGGTTCGCCTTTTTCCGCTGTGCGCGGCGCTTGATGACGGGAGTTTTTGAAGTGTGTGTTGCCACGTCCGCCGCGTCCGCCTTTGCAGACCATCAGTTGTTGACCGTCTTCGGTCAGGTCGCCGAGAATTTCGCCCGTGTCGGCGTCGTAGAGTACGGTGCCGGGCGGGATGTTGATAATCAGGTCGTCGGCGGATTTGCCGAAGCGGTTGTTGGGACCGCCCATTTTGCCGTCGTCGGCGATATAGCGGCGCACATGCCGAAAGTTGGCGAGCGTGCTGAGCGAGCCTTTGACTTCAAAGATGACGTCGCCGCCTTTGCCGCCGTCGCCGCCATCGGGTCCGCCACGCGGAACGTATTTTTCACGGCGGAAATGCACCATACCGTCGCCGCCCTTGCCGGAGCGGACGTAAATTTCTGCTTGATCAATGAACATAATTGGTCTTTCGTTTCTTTGCGAATACTGAATATACTTCTTGCAAAAGTCTATTTTTCTCCTGCTCCCAGCGCCGTCCTCGGCGCGGGTTTCTCAGAAATATCGCCGCCGGGGACGGCGGCTAGAGCATTGATGCAAGAGGTCTAATATTGAAAACTGCCCACGAATGCTTATTAGGGCGGGCTATTTTATCATTGAATGCGGATAGCATTGATGAATTGTATCATCTTCGGTTTCATCGTATGAATGTTATATAATGATGCAGATTTTTGAAAGAGGAGATTTTGATGAGAAGAACGTTTTTCTTTTTGCTCGGCACCGTTTTTGCTCTTAGCGCTTGCAGCACGCCAACCCTAACGCCAACCACCGTATCTGTGTCGCCAACTACGCCACCTACGTCAACGCAAGCGCCTACGCTTGAGCCAACTGCCATGCCAACCGAAGCGCCAGCCTCGACAGCCTCTGCCCAAGTCGTTTTCGTTTCCAATCGCGGAGAAGACCCAAATCAGAGTTTGCTCTATATTTTAGATGTGGATTCCGGTGAAATTAAAGAAGTCAAAACCGGCTTTGAAAACATCCTTTACCCGAAATGGTCACCGGACGGAAGCAAAATTCTCTTCACCATCCCGGATGTTTGGCATTTGTACACCATCGCCCCCGATGGCAGCAATCTAACCCAAATTACGGATTTCCGTTCCAATAATGCGGATTGGTCGCCGGATGGGACGAAAATCGTCTTTCAATCGGATGCGCAGAACGAACCCGAAAACGTCCCTGACCTTTACATGGTCGATGCCGATGGGCAAAATCTCGTTGAGTTGCTGGATGCGCCCGACACACTCGAATTTGCGCCGCGCTGGGGTGCCGGAGATGAGATCATTTTTCTCTCCAACCTCACTGGCAACGTCGAAATCTACCTGATGAACGCCATCAGCGGCGAATTGATTAGCAAAGTGACCGAAGGAAAATCGTCGATTATCAGTGCTAACATTTCAGATAACGGCGAACGGATTGTATTTGTCTATCCGCAGGGCGGCAAAATGACCGACCTTTATCTAATCGACAGAAGCGGCGAACTCGGCTCTGTTGTGCGCCTGACCGACAATCCGACCCGCGATAGTGACCCTGTTTTTACCGCCGACGGTTCGCAAATTCTGTATAGCTCCAATGCTTCAGGGAATACCGATCTCTGGCTTATCGATGTCGATGGGCAAAATGCCACGCAACTGACCGATGACGAATATTACGACGCCTATCCAGATTATTGGCTGCCGTCAAACTGACATCGAAAACCCCGAATTTTTAAAATTCGGGGTTTTTAATTTGTAGGGCGAGTCTTCTACGTCTTTAGCGAACCAATTTCCACGCAGAAGGGAGTATCAGCGCTGCCAGCACTAACTTTATGATGTCACCAAGAATGAAGGGGAATACGCCGAGCAGAAGCGCTTTTTTAACACCAAAGAGCAGCGCCAGCCAGCCCGCGCCAAAAGCATAAATCACTAAAGTGCCGAGCAAAAATGGCAGCAGCGATGTGCGCAAATTACGTTCCAAGCCGCGCTCTGCCAGTTTTCCGATTACGAAAGCAGCCACAACGAAGCCAATCAAATAGCCCAGCGTTGGGCTGGTGAGATACATCATCCCAGCCGCGCCACCGGCAAAGACAGGCAAGCCGAGCGCGCCGAGTAGCGTATAGAACGTCATCGACGCAGTGCCACGTTTCGCACCGAGGACTGCGCCAGCCAACAACACGCCAAAACTTTGTCCCGTTAGCGGGACGGGGGTATAGGGCAATACAATGCGTACTTGTGCCAGCAAAGCAACCAAAATTGCGCCGCTCAATACAAGAAAGGCATCCCGCATCCATGCAGTGCTGCGTGGAAA
>JANTFU010000301.1 GCA_024763295.1 Anaerolineales bacterium | reverse complement strand
ATAGCTGTGAAAATGCCGCCCGTCCCAAAAGGTAAATAAACCGCGTCGGGAACAACATTCTGTTCTTTGAGTTGCTTAAGCGTCTCCAACGCCCCGCTGATATACCCCAAACAGCTATGCGGCGTCGTCCCGCTGACGGGGATATAGTGCGGCTTGCGCCCATCCGCTTTGAGTTCAGCAACCAGCTTCAGGGCGTGTTCTTCCAAGTCCCAGTGGTCTTCGGTCGAGATCATTTCCACGCGCGCGCCCATTAGGTAGACGGTTAGCAGATTCCCTTGAATGGCGTGATACTGATCGTGGCTAAGTACCACAGCAACGTCCAGTCCGAGCCGCCGGGCTGCCGCTGTCGTTAAGCGCGCGTGGTTCGATTGAGCGCTGCCAGTCGTGACGAGATAGTCCGCGCCGTTGGCTTTCGCCTGCGCAATCTCATATTCCAGTTTACGGGGCTTATCGCCGCCAAGCGCGAGATCGGTTAGGTCATCGCGCTTCAAGTAAAAGTTCACATCCAATTCTGCGCTAAGATGCGGCAAGTGCTGGAGCGGCGTAGGCGTGCGTGTCAGATTTTCTTTGGGATAATATTGCAGAGTCTCTTCGATTTTCATCAATTTCCTTTCTTGATTGGATCATGGAAAAATCATACTTTCGTTTCGCCTTTTAAGGCTTTTGCTTTGAAAAATTAACGATCCTTAAACGCAATCTATAACGCCAACCGATCGCCAAAAGTCGTTAGCAACCAAATTGTCGTAAAACTAAAACCGTTAATCATAAAATGCAAGAGCATTCCCGGCAGCACTGACTTGGAGCGGTGATACAGGTAGGCAAAAACCAATCCCATCAACGCGGTCGGGATGAAAGCAACCAGTTGCATGTGCGCTGCTCCAAAAAAGAGCGAACTGACCAGCGCCGCTTTTTTCCAGCCCAGTTTATCTTCCAAACCACCATAAACAAAACTGCGAAAGAAAAGCTCCTCCGTAATCGGCGCAATAACGACAATCACCAAACCCAAAAGCGGCAAGTTCAAATCCATGTCAAAAAGCGCCATCATATACTCGCCCTGCGGCATGACGTCAAAAAAGACCAGCATCAAGTTATGCAGCAAAATAACCAGATAAACGCCAAACATAACCGCCACGCCGACCATCAAATCGGCAAAGGGGAAACCCTGCACGCCCAATGCCCTTAATGAAAGTTGCTTGCGCGCAAGCAGCGCCAGAGCAGGCAAAGCAAAAATCAATTCAAAGGCAACCATTAACGCACCGGAATCCAAAAGGGAAAACTGCGCCGCAATTAATAATACAGCCGCCAAAAGAAAAACCGCCAAGCTCCCCCAAAGCACGCCGCGCACGCCCCAAGCGTACGGCGCTTCAACCCCGAAAGAGCGGACGTCTTCGCTCATCCCAAAGTCTCCGCTAAAAACTCATCCACGTGCGCCCAAAATTCGGGATGCAAATGACAATCGCTGTGCGCTTTATCGGGCACCACCCAAAGCCGGGCATTTGCCTCGTTAGCGGCAGCCAGCCGACGTCCATGCGCGAGCGGCACGGTCTCATCGTTCTCTCCGTGTATGATCAGCAGCTTTCCCACCGCATTCGGAATGTGATTAACCGGCGCAATCCGCTCGTAGTCGATGCCGTAGCGCAGGCGCATATAGAGGAAAAGGGATGCCGTCACAAAGCCGGGGATATTGCGCTCGGCAAAATGGGCTTGCATCAAATCAACGGGATGCGCAATCGCGCCGACCGTGATGGCAGCTTGAATCCGTTTATCTTGCCCTGTTGCGGCAATCGCTGCGCCACCGCCAACCGACAGCCCAATCACGCCAAGGCGCGTGGACGGATTTTTCTCAGCGAGATACTGGATTGCCGCCAAAACGTCCTCGGTAAAAGTGCCCACTGTTGGCGCCTCGAGCGGAGTGCTGCTACCGTGATTGCGCGCGTCAATGGCGAGCAGGGTATAGCCCAACGGCTGCAAATGGCGAATGTAGGGCAGCGCGCGCTCCACATTGCGACTCCAACCGTGAACGATGACGAGCGCAGGCATATCGGGTTTGCCTTTAATTTCCCAACCGTATAGCTCACCACCCTGCGGCACGGGGATGCGCACTTCGTCAAAGGGGATGTCGAAGTTCGCGGGGTCTTTGCGATGCGGCTTTTTCTCATAGGCGTAGGCGCGTTTTGAGAGCCAGTTGAGCAGGACAACGTACAAAATCAAGATGACGACAATATAGATCATGAGTTCCCTTTCGTTTTGAATACGGCGTTATTGTATCGCAAGCAACATGATTCACCATAATATTCCCCTAGTTCTCCCGTTTTTTGTGGTTTAGGTTCGGCGTTGGTAGATAGTCAGTCCAAAAGGTTTTGTAATTGGTAATCTGTAGGGGCGCGGTTTCCGCGCCCAATGACGATGTTGAAAACCGTGACCGGGGCGAGATGACCTCGCCCTTACATTAACGGTATAATCCCCTTGTCGGGAAATACCACCCATTCTGCATTCAAAATGCCGAGCGTAACCGTCCTCGAATACACCACGAATAACCGAATGGGCGCTCATCATTCGTGCATTCGTTTTCAATTCGTGGACGGTTTTTCGGTATAATCCCCAAGTCGGGAAATCTCACATTTTTCTCACCACAAAGGACACCAAGAATCACAAAGTTAAAATCAAAGCTTTTCTTCGTGTTCCTTCGTGCTCTTCGTGGTAAAAATATTCTGCATTCATCATTCCAATGTCTCGTCCCCTAAAAGTCTTCCTCTCCCACGCCCACGCGGATGCGGATGCCGTCCGCGCCCTCTACGACCGCCTCGTCGCGGATGGGGTCGATGCGTGGCTCGACAAGGAAAAACTCATCCCTTTTGCTGTATAATTTTGCTATGACCATCCGAAAAGACACAGAAAACTGGATTTCTCTGGCTGAATATGATCTGGAAACCGCCCGCCACATGCTCGAATCGGGTCGTTATTTGTATGTGATTTTCATGTGTCATATTGCGTTGGAAAAAATGCTCAAAGCGCATGTCACAGAAGTTGAGCAAACCATGCCTGCCAAAAGCCATAACTTGCTCTATCTACTGAAAAAAGCAAATTTAGAGCTTCCGTCAGAATATTTTGATTTTCTCAACATGATCAACACTGCCAGTATCCCAACGCGCTACCCCGAAGACTTGCAAACGGCTTTGGAGAATTATCCCAAACCAGTTGCGCGTGAT
>JANTFU010000300.1 GCA_024763295.1 Anaerolineales bacterium | reverse complement strand
TCCCCGAAGGGCCCAGCAGTGAAACCAACTCCCCACTCTCCATGGAGAGCGAAAAATCCTGCAAAACAGGCTCCGGCTGGTTTGGATATTTTTTCTTGAGTGAAGTGATTTCAACCGTTGTCATTAGAATTGATTTTTGATTAGATTCCCATGTTGATTCAATTGCCGTGCCGTCAGGGCGATGACCAAAATCGGCGGGGCGATAAAAAGAAGGGACAGGGTGGCGATGGTTGCGGGGTTGCCGCCCGAAGCCGCAGAGAAAAGCAGGATGGGCAGGGTAATGATCCGCCCGCCGCCGATCAGCAACGTGAGCAGGTATTGACTCCATGAGATCAGAAAAGCAAACAGGGCTGCCACTGTCAGGCTGGGCATCATCAGACGTAAGGTAACGGTGAAAAAAGTGCGTATCGGGCTGGCGCCCAAAGCAAGTGCCTGATATTCATAATTCTCATCGAAACGGGCAAAAGCGCTGGAAAGGGTAAAAACCGTATAAGGCAGAGTTGGGACAAGATGCGCCAACGCCACACCGAAAATACTGCCCGCCAAACCAATGCGCAGGAAAAGAATATTCAAGCCCATCCCGATAGCCAACGGTGGGATAACCGTCGGTAAGAAGAGCAGCAACCAAGCGAGTTGACGTCCGCGAAATTCGCGCAAGCCCAAAACACGCGCAGCCGGAAAGCCGATTATCAACGAAAAAATACTAACGAGCAACGCAATCCACAAACCTTGGGTTACGCTCGAAAAGGTTCTGGAATCATGCAATGCGCGCTGAAAGGTAATCGTCGTCCACTCGGTAGGAAAAGGCTGCGGAAAAAACCAGCGTGTGGAAAAAGCATAGGCAATAAAAATCAATAAGGGTGCAATAAGAACGAGATACAAGCCTACACGGACAAGACGAGACGCCAAGCGTTTCATTGTTGCCGCTCCCCAATTTTCAAACTAACCAACGCCACGACAACGACGATCACCGTGATGATGAGGCTCATTACCATGCCCTCGGAACGGGCACGCAAGTCCGGGTCCAGGAAGAAGCGCAGCGCCAGAGCTGGCAACGCGCGCGGGTAGCCGACTCCTAATAAGGCGGGCACTTCATAGCTGCTGAAGATAAATCCAAAAACGAGCAAATCGCCTGCAATCAGTGCGGGCATCACCTGCGGAATGGTCACATAGCGCAAGCGCTGCCAACGGCTGGCACCCAAATTTTCGGCAACGACATCATAGCCAACCGCCTGCGAACGAAGCACTGCCAGAATGATGATCGTTAAAAAGGGGACTTCCTTGCCGATATAGCTCAGGATGATACCGATACCGTAACGATCGCGGACGAGGACGGGGAATTGGCTCGGCATGTCGATCCAGCCGAGGGATGCCGCCCAGCGTGCGAAAAGTCCGCTTTGCGCAAGAAAGAGCAAAAGTGCCACCGACCAAACCAGATGCGGGAATGCCAAATTCCAATTAAGGGCGAGCGTATCCGCATGGCTGTTGTGCCTTGAAAGCCAAATCGCCAAAACCAGTGCAATCACCGATGAAATGGCAGTCGCAGCAACGCTAATCCAGAGCGAAAAAGCAAGTGAAATCCAGAATTCGTTGTTTTGCGTCAGAACGTTGCGATAGGCTTCCAGACTGACTTCTGCCTGCCCAATCGTACTAATATAGCCCACGCTTTCGGCGATGGCGTAGAAAAGACTCGCGCCCAGCAAGACCATCAGGATGATCATTGCCGGGGCGAGGGCGATCCAGGGAGAGTAAACGAATTTATCGCGCATAAATATGGGTTTGAAGGTTGCAGGTCTTAAGGTTTAAGATTGTTTATTGACCTGTAACTTTCAACCTGCAACCTGCCAACTGTTTTTACTTTTGTACCACATTCTCCAGCCAACCCTGCTGGACGAGATTTTGGTATTCGGCTGCCGAGTCGCCGACCAGAGATTTCGCCAGATCGGAGGCTGAGGTAGCGGCATCGCCCAGCTTGGAAGCGGACTCTTGGAGGGCTGCCAGCGCGGTTTCATCGGTGACGCGGTTGACGTCGATGGCGTAGCCGAGACCAAATCCGTTTTCGGGCAGGATCTGCGCAGCCTGAAATTCAGGTTCCAGCAGTAAATTTGCCAAAACGAGCGCAGCCGCCTTGTTGGGGGCATTCAGCGGGATGGCGACGTAGTTGAAATCGCCGATCATGTAATTGTCAAAGACGAAGGCACGCGCGGTTTCGGGCATACGCCCATCCGCAATCCAGCGACCGGCACCGGTGATGTCGTTGGTCATGCTCAAATCCACTTCGTTGTTGGCAAAGAGATTGACCAGTTCAGACTCATCCTGCGGATAGGTTTCGCCGTTGCGCCACAAGCAGGATTCGATCTCATTGAAGTAATCCCACAGCGCGGGGGCGTACTGTTCCCAAAGTGCCTGATCTATTTTTTGCCACTGGGCGGCATCACCGCTCAATTCGTAGAGCGCGCCTTTCATAAAACGTGTGCCAAGAAAACCACCGGTCCCGTTCGGGTCGATATAGGTGAAGCGACCGGGGTGTGCGCAAGCCCAATCGGCAAGCTCGGCATACGAACGCGGTAGTTCAGCCTCGCCCATGCGTGCCGAGTCGTAGATGAATTGGAACTGCGCCGATGACCAGGGGCTTTCAAGATTATCGACAGGGTTGCCAAAATCGAGATTGATGGCGGGATTATCCCAATTGACCAGTGCGCTATTGGGGAGCTTTTGCGCCCAATCAGGATAAAGCATTTCCGCCTGCTTCAAGGTGAAAAAATTTTCGCCGTTGATCCAGATCAGATCGACAGAGCCGGGGTCGGTGCCAGCCTGCTTCTCGCTTAAGACCTGATTGACGGCATCCACCGTATCTGCCAGCGGGACGCGGTTAAGCGTGATGTCATAGCGCTCTTTCAGGGCTTTGCCGTAGAAATTATCGACATAGGCGTTGATGCTGTCCGAGCCGCCCCACAAATACCAGTTGACGGTCTGTCCGCGCGCGGCTTCGAGAACGCTGTCCCAGTTGTTGATGTCGAAATCGGCAGCAGCTTCACTTTTCGGCGCGCAAGCCGCCAAAAGCATGGATAAGACAAGTAGTGCAAAAATCAAGCGTTTCATTGATTCTCCTTTTTATTCACCACAAAGCAACTGTGTTAAAAGTCAAGGCGTTGGTGCCTGCCAAAGTTGCTTGTTTTTGATCATAGCATTCAAAATGGTCAAGAGTTTTCTC
>JANTFU010000299.1 GCA_024763295.1 Anaerolineales bacterium | reverse complement strand
CTGGGTAAAGCTCAGCTTTGCGAAGCGGTCTCCCGTACAGTTAGGGGATTGCTTCACCCCGAAAAGCATCGGGGTTCGCAATGACGTAGGTAGTTACCTATTTTGCGAGATGACAAGCAACCCAATGTCCAGCTTGCGCTTCGCGCCATTCCGGTTTTTCAACTTTGCAAACTTCTTCGGCAATGGGACAACGGGTGTGAAAACGACAACCGGAAGGCGGGTTCGCCGGGCTGGGCACATCCCCCTCCAAAATCACGCGACTGCGTTTCTTCTCAAGCACCGGATCAGGAATCGGGACAGCAGAGAGTAGCGCGTGCGTATACGGATGAAGCGGGTTTTCATACAATTCATCACGCGGCGCCAACTCGACAATTTTTCCTAAATACATCACCGCAACACGATCAGAGATGTGGCGCACCATGCTCAAGTCATGGGCGATAAAGAGATAGGTCAGACCAAATTCTTCCTGTAACTCTTCCAAAAGATTGACCACCTGCGCCTGAATGGAAACATCCAAAGCAGAGATCGGTTCGTCACAGACAATAAAATCGGGTTGCAGCGCCAAAGCACGCGCCACGCCGATACGCTGGCGTTGACCACCCGAAAATTCATGCGGATAACGGTTAATGAAAAACGGGTTCAAACTAACCAGTTCCAACAACTCCTTAACGCGCTCTTCGCGTTCAGCCGGGGTACCGACATTGTGAATTTCAAGCGGTTCACCAACGATACTGCCAACAGTCATGCGCGGGTTCAAGGAAGCATACGGGTCTTGGAAAATAATTTGGATGTTGCGGCGCATATCACGCATTTGCGCACTCGAAGCCGTCACCAAATTGGTGTCTTTATAATAAACATCTCCTGATGTCGGTTTATGCAACTGTAAAATAGTGCGTCCGGTAGTCGATTTACCACAACCGGACTCGCCGACCAACCCTAGGGTTTCACCTTTATAAATATCAAAAGAAATATCATCAACCGCCTGAACAGCACCAACCTGTTTCTGAACGATTATCCCACGGTTAATCGGAAAATGTTTCGTTAAATTTTGTACACGAATAAGGGGCGTATTCTCGCTCATCGAAGCTCTCCTGTGCTCATATCAACCCAACAAGCAACATTATGTTCGGGCGCCCATTCTTGTAGCGGCGGATTTTCTTGTAAACACTTATCCTGCACAAATTTACAGCGCGGGGCAAAGGGACAAGCAGTCGGTTTTTCTAAAAGTGCAGGCGGCAGCCCTTCGATCACTTCCAGTTTCTGCCCAATGCTGCTACCGTCCACACGCGGCAGGGAGCGGAGCAACGCGGCTGTATAAGGGTGCATTGGGTTTGCGTAAAGATCGTTCACCAAAGCGTTCTCGACAATAAAACCAGCGTACATCACCAAGACTCGTTCTGCAAAACCGGCAACCACGCCCAAATCATGTGTGATCCAGATCACAGCCATGCCCAACTCATCGCGGAGACGCTTCACCAAGTCGGCAATCTGAGCCTGAATGGTCACATCCAAGGCTGTGGTCGGCTCATCAGCAATCAAAATTTGCGGGTTACAAGCTAACGCCATCGCAATCATAACGCGCTGGCGCATACCACCGGAAAATTGATGAGGGTAATCATTCAAATGTGACTTAGCATCCGAAATACCGACCATCGTCAAAAGTTCGGCTGCACGCTCTTCAGCCTGATCCTGATGCATGCCCAAGTGCAGTAAAAGCGGCTCGGTCATCTGCTTGCCAATCGTCAAAACCGGATTGAGAGAAGTCATCGGGTCTTGGAAGATCATGCTAATTTTGGCGCCGCGCACTTGCCTAATTTCATCCTTCGACATTTGCAACAAATCTTTGCCCTGAAAAAGCACCTTCCCGCCAACAATCTTGCCGGGCGGCATCGGAATCAGGCGCAGAGCCGACATCATCGTCACGCTCTTTCCGCACCCCGACTCGCCAACCACACCAAGCGTCTCCCCTTCTTTCAAATCAAAGGTAATACCATTCACTGCATGAACAGTTCCATCAGGGGTGCTGAACTGTGTTTGCAGATTCTGAACCTGAAAAATAACAGATCTTCCGTTTACAACCAACGCTGCCTCCAAACTAAAATTTCACAGACAAAGTCTTCCATCAAACGAAAATGACTAACGCAGAAAAAAGGAAGCTTTCTTCAAAAAGCAATTAGACCAAAGCAAAGCTCTTTGTCCAAACAAGTACATAGCTTCAAGATTATACACGAAATCAAAGTTGCGTCAATTCCGTTGACAGCCCCCTAGCAGAACGGTACAATCCACCCGATTTCTATATGACATTCAGACAACGAAGGAGACAAAATGCTCAAGGAATTTAAAGAATTTGTCATGCGCGGAAACGTGCTCGACCTCGCAGTTGCAGTTATCATCGGCGGCGCCTTCAAAAGCATCATCGGTTCGCTCGTGAACGATATTTTGATGCCGTTAATCGGCTTGGTGCTCGGTGGCATAGATTTTGCCTCGTTAAACGCCACCGTTGGCAATGCCGTCATCGCCTATGGTGCCTTCATTCAAGCAATTGTAGACTTCCTAATTATCGCCTTCGTCATCTTCATCCTTATCAAAGCCGCAAATAAAACCCAAAAAGAACAACCGGCTCCCCCACCGGCAGAACCGACCACCAAAGAATGCCCGCACTGCTTCACCGAAATTTCGATCAAAGCCACCCGCTGCCCTAACTGTACATCTGAGCTTTAGTTCCTAGTCATCCGTTATTAGGAATCAGGAATCAGGAAACGGGTTCGGTGCCAGTCACTGACCTTACTCCTTGATTCCTGATTTTTATTTACACGCCTCTTGCAGCTAAGACCGAATCACCGAATCCCTAATTACCCAATCACCTAATTCCCATGCTAGATTCCCTCAATCCCCAACAACAAGAAGCTGTCACCGCCGGCGAAGGTCCTATTCTCGTGCTCGCAGGACCCGGCTCCGGTAAAACGCGCGTTCTCACACACCGCATCGCCCACCTGATTGGGCTGCGCGGCGTGCGTGCCTACCAAATTCTGGCGGTTACCTTTACCAACAAAGCCGCCAAAGAGATGAAAGAACGCGTCGAAGACCTGATCGGTCCCCAATTCACACAGGGATTGATGCTCGGCACCTTCCACTCGGTTTGCGCCCGTATCCTTCGTCGTGAAGTGGAGCACTTGCCCTACGACACCAACTTCGTCATTTTCGATGCCGACGACCAACAACGCGTCGTCA